>JABZHD010000001.1:0-13981 GCA_015259045.1 Atopobium sp.
CCATTATCATGCCTATGTCATCGTTTTTAAACAGGCGATTCAAAACTAAAAGTATTTTTACCGTAGCCATGATCTTCTATATCAGCGGCATTCTTTGTGGATTTGCTGCTCCAACGTTTATGTTGTTGCTGCTTGGCCGCATTTTAGAAGGCATTGGCACCGGTCTGGCTCTACCACTGATGTTCAACATCATTACCGAACAGGCTCCACTTAAAAACATGGGCGTGATGATGGGCATTGGTATGCTTGTTACCGCTGTTGCACCTGCGGTAGGACCTTCAGCTGGTGGCTGGATTGCAGAACATCTTGGCTGGCGAATGATTTTTGCCGGTCTTATCCCCTTCTTGATTATCGCATTTGTACTGGGAATTAGTTCAATCCAACAGAGCCATGAGACTGAAGTTATCTCTTTTGATGTCTTTGGCTGGCTGCTGCTTACCGTAAGTTTTATTGCGCTTATCTTTGTTATTGACGAGTCCAGCGCGTTTGGCCTTCTTAGCATTCCTGTTTTGCTTGCAATGGTAATTTTTGTAGGCTCACTTGCGCTTTTTGTGCGTCACGAGAACTCCTTTAAATACCAGGAGCAATCGGATAAATCTCCAAAAATTCCTATCATTAACCTTGAGGTATTTAGCGAGAAGGGCTTTGTACTCTCGCTCTTTGCTATTGTTGCTCTGCAATTTATTATTCTTGGTCAGTCGTATCTTCTGCCTAACTTCTCCCAGCTAGTACTAGGTGCAGGCGCTACCGCAGCAGGAGCTCAAATGCTGCCAGGATGTGCTATTGGCGCAGTTATGGCACCAATTTCTGGTCAGATTTTAGACAAGCTAGGAGCTAAAAAGCCTATTGTTACAGGCATTCTTTGCTGCCTTACCAGCATGCTCCTTTTGCTGCTCTTTGTTCACGTGCTTACCGTAGAAATGATTACATACATTTTTGCCATCTTTGCCATTGGCCAGGCGCTTCAGATGGGAAACAATTTTACGGTAGCCTTGGGACATCTGCCAGAAGACCGCAAGGCAGATGGAAATGCTGTTATTAACACAATGCAGCAGCTCTTTGGCGCTATGGGCACCAGCGTTATTTCTGGTGTAGTAGCGGCTTCTCAGCTTGGAGCTACAAACTTGGCTACGAGCACCCTCGCAGGAGCTCAAAACGCACTCTTTGTGCTTGTATGCGTAGCTTGTATTCCTCTTGTTACTATGGGAATCGTGCTCTTTGTACTACCTAAGATGACAAAATAAAGACGCGGCAACGGCATTTAAAAGAAAGCAAATTAAAAAGCTAGTTATCCAACAACGGATAACTAGCTTTTGATTTAGACGATCGAATAATCAAGCTACGACACAAAAGCTGATAATTTCAATCCAATGAATACAGCAACCAGGCAAGTAACAACGTTAACCGCAATGTTCACTCCTGCAGCAGTCCAGTTACCTGCTTGAATAAACGTCAACGTTTCATTTGAGAAGGTCGAGAAGGTCGAAAGTCCTCCACAAAGGCCCACGGCTAAGAATAGCTTTACCTGTGGCTGAAGTGGACTTGCAAGATCAAGTCCCGTCACAAAACCAATAATCAAACCTGCAACAACATTTGCAGCAAACGTACCAACTGGCAGGTTAGGAATCCACTGTTTAAAGAGGACTCCCAACTGCCAGCGACCTAAACTACCCAGAGCTCCACCAAGAGCTACAGCTAACGCTTCAAACATAAAATGCCCCTACTCCAGCTCTCGCGAGCCTGTATACAGCTGGTAATACTCTCCATGCTTTGCAATAAGCTCATCGTGAGTACCGCGCTCAATAATGCGACCATGTTCCAGAACCATAATGGCGTCAGAATTACGAACCGTAGATAACCTGTGAGCAATTACAAAAACTGTACGGCCTGCCATCAGGGCATCCATGCCCTTCTCGATAAGTGCCTCAGTACGCGTATCAATACTGGAAGTTGCCTCGTCCAAGATAAGCACGGGAGGATCAGCAATAGCAGCACGCGCAATTGCCAGAAGCTGCCTCTGACCTTGTGAAAGGTTAGCACCGTCTGAGGTAAGTACGGTGTTGTAGCCACGTGGCATACGACGGATAAACTTGTCCGCGTTTGCAATCTTTGCTGCAGCAATAACCTCGTCATCAGTGGCGTCTAACTTACCAAAGCGAATATTGTCTGCAATGGTACCTGTGAACAGATGCGTATCTTGCAAAACAATACCAAGCGAGGACCTTAATGCAGATTTCTTAATGTCATTGATTGGAATGCCGTCGTAGGTGATAGTTCCGCTGCGAACGTCATAGAAACGGTTGATGAGGTTGGTAATTGTTGTTTTACCAGCACCAGTTGAGCCGACAAACGCAATCTTCTGGCCAGGCTTTGCAAACAGCGTGAGGTTTGCAAGAACCGTCTGATCATCGTCGTATCCAAAGGTTACGTCATCAAAACGGACGTCTCCGGCAAGAGGGGTTTTCTCGCCAGACGGTGTGACCCAAGCCCAGGACTCTTCTCCTGACTCGTAACCACTAACGCGAACCAGGTCAACCTTGCCCTCATCAACCTCAGGAGTCATCTCCATAACCGCAAAGATGCGCTCAGCACCAGCAAGAGCGGTAAGCAGGAAGTTGGAGAGCTGCGTGAACTGGTTGAACGGCATGGCTGCCTGGCGAACAAAGACCAGGTAGGATGCAAGGCTTGCAACATCCGCGTGTCCGTTTACGGCAAGCAGAGCACCAACCACGGTGACCACGGCGTAATTGATATACGTCAACGAAACCGTGATAGGAACCATAGTTGCCGCATAACCCTGAGCACTTGTTCCAGAATGCCGTAACTCCTCATTGACCTTTAGAAAATCAGTAAAGTTGGCATCCTCGTGATTAAAAACTTTAACCACTTTAAGACCAGAGATTGTTTCTTCTGCAAAACCGTTGAGAACACCAAGGCTTTTTTGCTGCACCGAGTAATGCTTGGCAGAGCGTTTACTTGCATAACGTGCATAAATCACAATCAAAACGTCAAAGAGAATAGTGATGAGCGTTAACTGCCAGTTAAGAACAATGAGCAGCACAAGCGTACCAACCATCTGAATAAACGCCAGAACAAGGTTGGCAAAGCTGTTATTGAGCGCTTCCGAGATGGTATCCACGTCATTTGTAAAGAAGCTCATGATATCGCCGCGGGTACGCTGGTCAAAAAACTTGAGCGGTAGCGATTCAATGTGCTCAAAAAGATCTCGTCTGATGTCAAAAACAATCCTCTGAGCAGCACGAACCATAATTTGCGTGTAACCAACACTGGTAAGCGCACCAATTGCATACACAACCGCTGTAAATACAATGAGGTTGGTAAATGCGTTTACATCTCCCCTGCCCACTGCAGCAACAACAGGCTTAATCATGTAGGTACCAAGGAGCGCTGCTAAACCACTGATAGAAACAAGAAGTGCCACCAACATAAGGCGCTTCTTAGCATGGCCTAAGTACGAGACAAACACTCTAATGGTATGTCCGATGTTTTGAGGACGTGCTCCTCCTGCGCGATTAGCCATGTGACACCTCCTTACCAGCAGCATCAATGTCCGATTGACTACCGCCAATCTGCGACTCATACAACTCTCTATAGATAGGACTCTTGGCGAGAAGTTCTGTGTGGGTGCCAGTCATATGAACCCTACCGTTATCAAGAACGACAATCTGATCTGAGTCCATAACTGAGTTCACACGCTGGGCAATGATGATTTTTGTCATGTCAGCAAGTTCGGCAAGCCCTGCACGAATCTTTGCATCGGTTGCTGTATCAACCGCGCTGGTAGAGTCATCAAAAATGATGATTTTTGGCTTCTTCAAAAGCGCACGCGCAATACAAAGGCGCTGCTTCTGGCCACCAGAAACATTGACGCCACCCTGACCAAGGTCTCCGTCCAAGCCGCCAATCCTGTCAAGAAACTCATCAACGCATGCAATAGAACATGCGTGAAGCAGTTCCTCGTCAGTAGCGTTGGGATCTCCCCAGAGCAGGTTGTCGCGGACGGTACCGCTGAACAGCACATTTTTCTGAAGGACAACAGATACTGCATCACGAAGTGAAACAAGATTGTAGAAGCGGACGTCATTCTCGCCAACAAATACGGTGCCTTCAGTAGCATCGTACAAGCGCGCAATCAGCTGGATAAGAGTGGTTTTTCCGGAACCGGTGCCGCCGAGAATACCAACGGTAGAGCCTGGCGCAAACGAGAGATTAATGTCTTCAAGGACATCCTCTTCAGCACTCTGGCTGTACTTGAAAGATACGTTTTCAAAGCGTACTGCACCATTCTTAACGTCAGTCAGGCCGTGCTCTGGAGACTCAATAGCAGGCTCCTCGGAAAGAATCTCTCCGATTCGTCGCACACTGGTAATAGCGCGAGCAGTAAGCAAGAACACGCCAGAAATCATCATAAGTGAGTTCATGATAAGCAGCACGTAGCTCATGAAGCCCGTAAGCTCACCAACACCCAATCTACCAGCCATAATCATCTGGCCGCCAAACCAAAGAATGGCCACGTTAGTAACATACATTGAAGCCTGGAAAATAGGCAGGTTTAAGACGGACGTGCCAAAGGTCTTTGTAGCAGTCTGTGCATACTGGGTATTAACTTTTTCAAAGCGCTCGGAGACATATCCTTCTCGGACATATGCCTTGATTGCGCGCACCGCGGCAAAGTCTTCCTGCAGTGCCTCGTTAAGCTTATCCATTGCGCTTTGCATAACGCGGTACAAAGGACCAACGCGCTTCACAATAAAGAAGAGTGCAATAGCCAAGAAAGGCAGCACGGCAAAATATACAGCCGCCAGCTCTGGGCTCATAATAAACGCCATAACCAAGCCCATGACCAGCATAATTGGTCCACGCATAAACGGGCGCGTACCCATTGCAAAGGCGTTCTGAATAATGGTTACATCAGAAGTCAAACGCGTAACCAAAGAAGATGAATCGTATTTATCAAGATTTGCAAAAGCAAACTCTTCCATTCGGCGATATTCATCTTGTCTGAGTTGGGCGCCTAGTCCCATAGCCGCTTTTGCCGAGTAGCGAGCATAGCCAATGCCGGCAAACATGGCGAGAAGAGCAAAGACAACCATAACGGTACCGTTTACAAAAACAGTCTGAAGGTTGCCTTGCAAAATACCCTGGTCAACAATTTGGGCCATGAGTACAGGAATCACTAATTCGAGTAGGGACTCTGCAAACACGCAGAGTCCCGACATAACAAAGTCCTTTTTATACGCGCCAAAATGGTCCAAGATTACCTTTAACTCAGCGCGAGCAGATGGAGCTTTTTCTTTTACAGAAGCGTCATTCATTACTAAAACACCACGTACCTTACTGTCTTGCGTTGCTTGGTTTGCTTATGCCTCTTTTGGAAGCGTTTGAAGCGAAACCTCCTTGAGCTGCTCATTAGAAACAGGCGAAGGAGCGCTCGACATCAGATCAGAGCCAGAAGTAGTCTTTGGGAAGGCCATGACGTCACGGATGGAATCAGCACCTGCAAGCAGCATGCATACACGGTCAAGACCAAGTGCAAAGCCACCCATTGGAGGTGCGCCAAACGTCAGAGCTTCCATCAAGAACCCAAACTGAGCCTTTGCGCGCTCTTCAGTAAAGCCGAGTTTCTCCAGAATCTTAAGCTGCAGCTCAGCGTTGTGGATACGCATTCCGCCGCCGCCAGCCTCAAAGCCGTCCATAACAAAGTCGTAAGTATATGAGCCCATGGCCAAAGGATTAGTGTCCAGAAGGTCAAGCTCTTCCTCACGAGGAAGGGTGAAGGGCTGGTGCTCAGAGGCATAAGACTGAGTCTCCTCATCCCAGTGGAACAGTGGGAAGTTAACAACCCAGAGGAAATCATGACCTTCTCGTGGTACATCCAGGACCTTTGCCATATGCAGGCGCATACCACCGAGAATCTCATCTGTCTCCAGGCGACCGCCCACAGCAAAGAGTATCAAGTCCCCTGCCTCAGCGGACATCTCTGCACGTAGTGCCTCAAGCTCTTCTGGCGAGAAGAACTTGGTGATAGGACCTCCCACGGAACCGTCCTCTTTGAAGGCGACCCATGCAAGTCCCTTAGCACCAAAGCCGGCAGCTACCTCGGCAAGCTTATCAACCTGGGAGCGTGGCCAGGTGCCTGCACCCTTAACGTTGATTGCCTTGACGTACTGACCATCGGTTGTTGCAGCAGAGCTAAAGAGCTTAAAGCTGGATTGCTTGAAAACCTCAGAGACGTCGTGAAGCTCCATACCAATGCGGGTATCAGGCTTATCGGAACCGTAAGTATCCATTGCATCCCAGTACTGAATCTTGCGCAGTGGAGCTGGGAACTCAATGCCCATCTTTGCAAATGCATCGCCCAGAATATCCTCAAGCTCAGCCATGACATCTTCCTCGCGGACAAATGCCATCTCCATATCAACCTGCGTAAACTCAGGCTGACGATCTGCGCGAAGATCCTCATCGCGGAAGCACTTAGTAATCTGGTAGTAGCGCTCAACGCCACCAATCATCAGCAGCTGCTTCAACAGCTGTGGAGACTGTGGCAGTGCATAGAAGTTTCCACCCTGCATTCTGGATGGAACCAGGAAGTCACGAGCTCCCTCAGGAGTAGATTTGAACAGCGCTGGAGTCTCTACCTCGGTAAAGTCACGCTTATGGAATGCTTCACGAAGCGCAAACGCAAAATCAGAACGCATACGAAGATTCTGTGCCATCTGAGGACGACGCAGGTCAACGTAGCGGTACCTCAAGCGAAGGTCCTCGTTAACGTCAATGTGGTTCTCAATTTGGAATGGTGGAACAGCGCTAGTATTAAGAACCTCAATCTTTGAAGCAAGTACCTCTACCTCACCGGTAGCAAGAGCCTCATTGGTCTGACCTTCAGAACGATGCTGAACCGTACCAGAAATCAGAACAGGCCACTCAGGACGAATAGTCTCTGCAGTTGCGAATGTTTCTGCATCAACATCTGGGTCAAACAGAATCTGGGTCAAACCCTCGCGGTCACGGAGGTCAACAAAAATCAGGCCACCAAAGTCACGACGACGCCAAACCCAACCAGTGAGCGTAACGGTCTGACCGATATGCTCTGCACGAAGCTCTCCGCAGGTGTGCGTATGCATGCTGTGCAAATCAACAGCTGCGTGAGCGGAATAATTCTGGGGGGTTTCTGAGGAACAATCCATTTTTATCCTTTCGTCTTTGCTTCCCTGTGCCAAATCGGAAAGCGCCTTCAAGACGGCAAAAACGCGTAGACGGCGCGTTCTTGCTCATAGATTAAACATTGTACTCCTATTCAATTAGAGCACTTTAATCATTTGAATTAATTATCTCTTCGCTCTGATCTTATAAAGCAAAAGAGACTTAGTGCTCTTCATTTGTATAATCCACTCTCTTTAGTGCGCTTCCTGAAAAAAGCAATGCAATTATGCTGATTATTAAGAAAAAGACCAGTAATCCCCAGTCAAAATATCCAATCATTACATTTCTTATTAATTCCAGTTGATATGTCAGTGGGTTACATCTTGATATAACTTGAAGAATCATAGGAGCATTATCAAGAGAATAAAATAGTGGTGCGGCAAAAATCAAAGGCGTCATTACTACACTCAAAATAAAATCTCGCTGTTTGTAATCATTAATTAGCAATGCAATACAGGAAAAAATTGATGTCCAGAATACAATGAAAATACACAACAACAAAAACATGCCAATAACTTGCCAAAGACTTATCCGCATACCAGTAATCATTGAAATAGCCAAAAGAATTATTAATTGAAGTAGTGTTACTACAAAAGGAAGTGTTGAAATACCCAACACATAACACTCAGGATTAATACCACTCTCAAGTTTAATCGGCAAAATATTCCATCGCTTATCTATAACCAACCTATAGACACTTTGATTCATTTGTTGAAATAAGCACATAATCAAAATGCCAGCAAATGCAAATGACAAAAAGGACATATACTGTCCATGAAAATATATATCTCCAAATGTTGACTGAATTCCTATTGCATAAAAAACATAATACAAAATTGGAGTCAATAAGCTGCTATATATTATGTGTTTATTTGACTTAATTGCATTAAGCTCTGTTTCTACAACGATGACAAATGATGAAAGACCAAAACTTTCTTTTTTAAAATTCATTATCAGATCCTTCCAAAATTATTTGTCTCAGTGTCAAATTATTAAAAGTAATATTTTTTATTGAAACAAGTTCCTGTAATTTACCGATAAGAACAGGCAGCTTAAGAAAATAATCTTCACGTATTGTTATTTCATTTTCTTCAATCGAACAAGGGCAACAAGACATTAAATCACTCTGATTGTTAAGCGATAACAATCCATCAAAAGTAATTCGCGCTAATTTTTCATAAGAGTACTGTAAAAAGAAGTCGGAAATTTTACCGAAAAATTTTAATTTACCATCTTCTATTAATAAAACCTGATCACAATACTCCTCCAACAAACCAAGATCATGTGAGGAAACAAGTACCGTACAGTTTCTGTTATCACATTCTTTTCTTAAATATTTAAATAAATTATCCCCTTTGATTACATCCAGCCCGGAGGTTGGCTCATCAAGAATAAGAAAATTTGGTTTATGAACCAACGCTCTTGCAACCTGCAGGAGCTGCTGTTGTCCTCCAGATAAGCCATCAGGTAAAGATTTTTCAAACTCAGACAATCCAAGAAAATTTATGATCTTATGAGTACTTTCCTTAGCTTCGCTAGATGTTTGCCCACTTAATCTTGCACCAAGGTACACATTGTCAAAGACATTTAAATACCAATCGATTGATTGTTTCTGTAGACAAACTCCAACATCTCTAAAGGGTATCTCTTCTTCAACAATAATTTTTCCCTTGTAATTTTTATATAAACCCGCCAGAACGTTTAAAAAGGTTGTCTTTCCTGATCCATTTTTACCGATTACAGCAACAAAATCGCCTTTATTAATCGACAGAGAAAAGCCTTCGATTCCGTTTGTAGAATCCTTATATCTATAAGATAAATTATCGACTTTTATACAATTCATCCTTCTACTCCTTGTCTAAACTGCAAAAAAGTTGATCTAAGGACTCTTCCAAGGTCAATTTATCATTTGAAAAAATTGAGCTGTATTTATTGTATATTAGTTCAGTATCTTCAATACTACAAATGCTATTTTTCAAGTAAGCTTTGTATTTTTCTTCATTCTGCAGATAAAAATTAATCATCGCAACTGAAAAAATGCATTGCTTATCTGGAGCAACTTGATCAGATACAAATCCAGGTGTACCAAAATTATAATTTATCAATTTATCCTTTAATAAACGATAATACTCGAAGTCAATCAATTGAACTTTATCGTCTTCCAAAAGTATATTTGATGGAGAGATATCATAAGGTAAAAAGCCTTTTTTTATTATTCTTTTTAAACTAAAAACTAATTCTTTTATTAATTTCTTTCGTTTTTTTAAAGAAATAGGGCTTTGCATGATTGTTTCCAGTGGTTTTCCGTTAAGAAATTCTTCTACTACTACATAAGAATCTTTATAATAAAATGAATCAATAATATTTGGAATAAAATTAAAATTTTTACATAATTTTAAAAATAAATATTCATTTTTGAATAATTCAAATCCAGAAAAGTTTACCTCTTCCCCAATATGATTCCACATCTTTATTATTACATTTTGATAATTTTTGTTCATAATTCCAAAATATACACGTGATTTTCCCCTTGCTCTAATACAATTAATTGGTAGATATCCATCTATTGATGATCTCTCAATCTGAAGCAGTCTGAGCTCTTCGGGAATTTTTGTTTTCTCGTTTAATACACTCAAGCGATTGTCCATAAAACTATCGTTAGATTTAAATTCTCCGAATCTAAAATATACAATTGAATCGTTAGCGTACCTATAATCTGAAGGTATCTTTATAGATGAGAATCCGATTGTAAGCTCATGTAGAGTTTGAGTAGTCTGAATTAATTCATCTTGTGATTTTGGGTAGATAGTAATAAATTTTCCGAGCTGCGAGTATCCAAATTCGCCCCTATTTTGTCTCATCAATATTTCATCTGAAGATATTACTTTAAATGACAGTTTATTTCTTTTTATAAATGGATACACGGCGTTAAAGATGTATGCAGAATTTTGTGGAATTGCAGAAATATGAATCTTAATTCCATTCATAGGTAGTTCGTCATATAAGCAATTTTCTGGATAAGCCCACACGCCATATTCATCCAATGAGAAATTTTTAATGTAATCTTCTACTCTAAACATTAAAATCATTCCCGTAGATAGCTAAGTCATCATTTAATGCAAGGATGTAGAGGCTATGCATGTAAATTAACATCAATTCTTTACTCCTATTTACTTCATTTCTTTTCAAATAATCATGTAGCTGACATAAGCTAAATCTTTCGTCTTGATTAAGATAAAATGACTTAATTACAAATTGATAGAACAATTCGAAGTTGATGGTATCTCTTGAAGAGTCGATAAAGAAATTTAACGCTTCAATAAGTGAATGATGTATATTCCTATTCATTATAATTTATCTCCTTAAGAAGAAGATGAGTTATACTTTTTTTATTGTTTGATGTCATTAATACATGGTTAAGGTCCTTAATGATTGACAATTTGAAATTATTTTTTCTACAAAAATTTTTTATTTGATTAATAGAACAATAGGCGTCATTTTCTCCATGAATAAAAGATAAATTTGATATATCTTTATATTCCATCTGGGCAGGATCAATATTAAACTTATTATTCTCATAATCATTTAATAAATATGATTGAACTACATTCCTGGCAGGAGAAAATAAATATTGATATCGAACATCAACAAATCCAGATATTGATATAAAGCTAATATGTTGTTCATTCTTAAATTTTTTAGCAAGGAGAACCGACAAATAGCCTCCATAACTTTCCCCTACTACGATAATTTGTTTTGATTTATTATTACGCAAATAATTCTTAATAAATTTTTTTATTAATTCGATATCTAATCTTCCCCCATTACCAACCAAAGCTTTCTGATAATTACTTGTATATCCACTACTTCCCATGTAGTTCAGAAGTAGTACGTTAAAATTCTTTTTATGTAAATGAGCATATATAGAGCTATATTGATTAATAAATTGACCAGTTGGACCACCATGTAAAAAAAGAAAAGTAACACTTGATCGGCAGGCTTCAATAAAATAAAAAAATTGAGATGTTTCTGAATCAACTCTATAAGCAATTACTAAAGAATTCTTTGGAAAATCATAAACTTTTGAATTAATTTTAAGCAACCGTAATTCTGGCTCCTTTATCAAATGAGACCATAATACAACTAAGCAATTTTTAAAAATATCTGCAGCATGTATAAATCCTGGAACAGTCCATTTAGTAATTCCATTGACTAAAATTTGAGTATTTAGTCGTTTGTATTCCAGCACAATTTTTTGATTGTTAATTAATCCAACATAATGACATTTACCATAGGTTGGGAGGAAAGCTATAAATTTTTTGATAGCTTTTATTTGCTCGTCAGTTAATGACAAAAATTGGATATCACTTGTTAATCCATATGAAGATATCTTGCATATTAAAAAGTCCTTTTTCGTATAGAAATTATACATCCTTACAGAACATTCACTATTCATTTCTGAGAAGGTTGAGTAGATGAATATCTTAGAATTAATATATATAATTTTATAAATATGGAATAATGGCAGATTATTTATTGTGTAACTTGAGTTCAATGGATTAAATAATATAAAACTATCTTCTAAAATAAGACATATATTTAAATTAATCCAATGGATATCACTCACTGGAAAATAAATATTCCAATCTTTGTATCCAATTCCATCTATAAATACTATTAAATGATATAGACTGTTTTTCTCCATAAGTACGCAATATAAATTCGCATTCTTCGAACAGGAAAAATCAACTATCTCATTTTCAAAATTATTCTCGGGACTTGAAAATAAATAATACTTTGAAGTCCCGAGAAATGAAATTTTATGTCTGTATTCTCGATTCACTTAATTATAGGGGTCGTCTTAGTACACTGACTCGAATGTGCACCTGATAAAGCTCCCGCAGCTACTTGCTCACTTCCACATAGCTCGGCTAGAAGTGAATAATCTGATGTACTTAAAGCTCTGTATTCAATCTCATCAAGATTGTAATTTTTTAAAAAATCAGCAGGGTTATCGAGAAAATCAATTGCTAATGAATAGTCTGATTGTAAATCGGTCACTAACTTAGAAAAATCACCACTCATCTTATTCCTCCATCCAAGACATAATACTTAATGAATCTATATATTGATATTAATGTAACTTATTTAAAGAATCAAGAAAAAATATTCTTCATTGAAAACTCACAAAAGTGAATTTATGGCAATTGGTTTCACGAATTGTATAATCAAAATACATATAGACTAGGAGAGATACCTCAATGTATAAAGCCGCTGTTTTTGATCTAGATGGAACACTTCTGAATACCATTGTTGATCTTGCTTGGGCAACAAATTACGCTCTTGAACAGTTCAACATGCCTACTTATACCGTTGATGAGGTCCGTCAGATGGTTGGAAATGGAGTTGCAAAACTAATTCGCGATGCTGTACCAGAAGATACAGACGATGCAACATACCAGCGCGTACTCGCATGCTTTAAGGAGCACTACGCTGATCACAGCTTGGATAACACCGCTCCTTATCCCGGCATTCTTGAAGCTGTTGATACGCTTAGAGCAGCTGACGTTAAATGCGCTGTTGTTTCCAACAAGCCAGACTTTGCTATTGCAGATTTAATGAGCAATTTCTTCCCAGGTAGATTTGACTTTGCTCTGGGTCAGCGAGATGACCTTAAGAGAAAGCCTGATGCCGAGCCTGTTCATTACGCCCTTGCTCAAATTGGCGTTGATCCTCAAGATGCTGTCTACATTGGAGACTCCGAGGTTGATGTTGCAACAGCGCACAACAGCGGCATGCCTTGCATTAGTGTTACCTGGGGATTTAGAGATAAAGAAACGCTTCTAGCTGCAGGTGCTACCACGCTTTGCGATACCGCAGAAGAAATGGTGCAAGAAATTCTCAAATAGTAGCACTAAAGATTGCAACCATCCGCTCATTGCCGTTGAGCGAGAAAAAACGTCCGCTTGCCTATGCCTCTCAATTCATCTGAATAAGCATATTCTGAAGGCGGTATAGTCAATAAAAGTGCGTCCATAATTTGCGCGCAAGCGACGTGGAAAGGATTGCATCATGGGCAAGAAAAGTTCTGAGGTTCTCCAGATTTCTTACGAGGACCTGGTAGAGTACCTGCACAGTAATCACTCTGTGTACATGCAAGTCGGACACCAGGTTTATTACCTCACTGATGTCAATTTTGAGGCATGGAGAGCTCAAGACACCAGTATCAGAAACTCAAAAAACCACTTTGTAGATTGTTCTGAACTAGTTCCTACGGTAGACGAATTTCTCGCTCTTCCTTTTATTAATGGAAAAACCATTAAAGACGTTTTTGCGCATGCAACGTTCTATGCATCCATGAAAAACGAAAAATCTGAGTAATTCAAAATAATCAGCATTTTGTTGACTATCTCTCAGCTAAAACTTAAAGGACCTGTTAACGCAGGTCCTTTTTTATCAGGTAAATTACCTTAATAATCTGCATCTCATATAAAAACGCCGATGCGGTGCACCGGCGTTTTACGTTTAATTTGAGAGAACCTGTCTACTCAACAGGCTTCTGAACCTCAAGAACCTCGGCAATCTCAACCTCAGCAGAAACAGTACCAGCAAGCTCTGGAATAAGATCGTTGTACTTATTAGCAGAAGCCAGGTCGGAGGAAGCGGTCTTTGCGTAACGCTTAACTGCTGCGGCAGCACGGTTGACTGCGCTCAGCGTACCGGCGCCACCAACGCATCCTCCTGGACAAGCCATACC
>JABZHD010000001.1:13991-27868 GCA_015259045.1 Atopobium sp.
CAAGAAGATAACCTGGATATTTACCCTTAACAGCATCCTTGAGCATAGCTCGACACTTAGCAAGGCCGTCAACAGCCATGATAGGTACTTCTTTATCAGGGTACTTCTGGTGGATGACGTTTACAACTGCGCCTGCTACGCCACCGGCCACTGCAAAAGCACGACCGTCATGGGAGGCGTTTTCAAAATCGGAGTTGTCGTCATCAAGCTTGGTGTAGTCAATACCCTTAGACTCCATCATTCCCGCAAGCTCCTCAAAGGTCAGAACAAAATCGACCTCGGACTTAACGGAGCGGCGCAGCGCCTCGAGTTTCTTAGCAGTGCATGGTCCAATAAAGACAATCTTGGACTCTGGATTTTGTTTTCTTACTAGACGAGCAGTCAGAACCATTGGTGTGAGTGCCATAGAGATAGCATCAGCATGCTCTGGGTGCTCTTTTTTAGCCATCGCAGACCAGGAAGGACAGCAGCTTGTTCCCATAAATGGCAGCTTTTCTGGGACTTCTTTGACAAAGTCTTCCGCTTCCTGAACAGTACAGAGGTCAGCACCGGTTGCTACCTCTTCTGCCTCAGCGAATCCCATCTCCTTGAATGCCTCACGAAGACGACCAACGCTGCCCTTGCCAAACTGACCAACAAACGAAGGAGCCACAATTGGGACAACGGTATAACCCTCATTGATGGCCTGAATTACCTGGAAAATCTGACTCTTATCGGCAATTGCGCCAAAGGGGCAGTTGACCAGGCACTGACCACAAGATACGCACTTCTCGTAATCAATATCTGCGCGACCGTGCTCATCAGAGCCAATAGCGTCCATACCACATGCGGCTGCGCATGGACGTATGTGGTGATGAATTGCATGGTACGGACAAACATTGAAGCACATGCCACACTGGATGCACTTCTCCTGATCAATGTATGCCTTTTTGTCCACGAAGCTAATTGCCTCTTTAGGACAAATCTCTCGACAAGGGTGTGCAAGACAGCCCTGACAAGCGTTGGTAACGCGATACACGTTGTCCTCGCAGGCATTGCATGCAAACTTAACAATGTTAATCAGCGGTGGCTGGTAATAAACCTCAGGTCGAGAGGCCTCTTCCAAGCCGTCAGAAATAAGCTCTGGTTGATCCACGCCCTGCATAGGCATGCCCATAGTCATGCGAATGCGCTCGCCAACAATAGCGCGCTCCAAGAAGACGCTCTCACGGTACGTAGCAATATCACCAGGAATAATCTTGTAAGGTAGTTCTTCCATCTGGTGAGCAATTTCATCAACGCTCTTATCTGCTTTTTCATACGCAAGCGTTGAAACCTCTTTAAATACCTTCCTGCGGATTTCAGTCAGGTTGGTATAGACACCTCGCATTGTGCCAGGCATTTCTCCCCCTCCTCGTTCACTTTATGCACGTCTGGGTAACGTATTTGCACAAAATGAATGCATGTCTCTATTACAAAGTATGTACTATTAGTTCACCTCAGTGACACCAAAATAAGAAAATCGCTCTGGAATATCCGTTTTAATCACAATTTTTGCGCCCGTGACTGGATGAATAAATCCAACGCGATATGCATGGAGCATTAACGGCTGCGGCCTATGCTTCTTTTTTGACGCACGCTGCAGAGACGACGTACCTCCATACAGCGTGTCTCCTACCAGGGGAAATCCAAGTGACGAGAGATGCACTCTAATTTGATGCTTTCTTCCTGTCAGCAAATTGACCAGTAGCAAGCTTTGAGTTTGACCTTGTACTGACGATGCCACCTTAATAAGACGTACCTCCGTTTGAGAGGGCTTACCCGTAACTGAGATTCTCATCTTCTGAGCGTCATGTCGATCTTTTCCAATTGCCTTATCTATCAGCAGTTTATTTGGCTCAAACGCTCCCTTAACAGCTGCCAGATACTCTTTGGAAAGCTCCTTGGAGGCAATAAGCTGATCAAACTGTGGCTGCGTTTCTTTTTTGAGCGAGAAAAGCACAATGCCCGTAGTCTCTCTATCAAGGCGATTCAGAGCTTGGACCTGGGAAAGGTCTATCTGGCTTGGGCTCTCAAGTGCACGGAGTTTCTCGCGAACTACCTCAGTTAACGAGGGCTCTTGGGTACCGTCCGCGTGAACGATAATTCCCGCTGGTTTATTCACGGCAAGTAGATAGTCGTCCCGATACAAAACCTCAAGGTTGTTGTCAGGCTGAAGAGCATCCACGCTACTCACCTCGCTTAACTACATAGCGCTGCTCAGAGAGAACCTGGGCAAATGACTCGATTGTGCTCCACACATGGTCGGTGCGTCGCCAGGCAACACTAACCGAGTACGACATCTCTTTTCCCAGCTCAATAATGTGAAGGCCAGACGTTTCAAAGTCGTAATTAGACGAAGCAACCAGCTCTGATGGCAAGAAGCACGCACCAACGCCTCTCATGGCAAGCGCCAAAAGCGTCTCGGAGTTTCTGGACATGACCTTGATAGTGGGAGAAATGCCCGATGCGGCAAACGCATGGCGAGCAAAACTACCAGCAATGTCTCGTTTACCTACCGTTAAGAAGGGGCAAGCTTCCAAGGCCGTGAGCTTTCCCGTCTTTTTGACTTGCGCGACAACCGAGTCAACCTTATCTGCATACAAAGACTCAAGAAGCGCTTGAGAGACAACCAGAACGATCTTCTCGTCAAACAGCTTTTTAACAACCAAGTCATACGACGACGAAATAACCGTTGCAACAATCAAGTCAAGCTGACCTTCGGACAGCCACTCAACAAGCTCGTCATTCTCGCCCTCGTCAAGCTCAATGGAGATATTTGGATGCAATTTTTGGAAAGCAGCGATGGAGCGCGGCATGATGATGTGGCCTCGTGTTGCGGTAACACCAACACGCAGGCGACCTCGCTCGTTGCCCGCAATATCAAGAAACTCTTGATCCATAGCGCGACGCTGAGCCTGAAACCTACGGGCATAACGCAAGAACTCTTCTCCCGCAAACGTTAGAGACAACGGGACGGTGCGTTCCAACAGCTTAGAGCCAAGTTCTTTTTCTGCTGCCGCAATATTTGCCGAGAGCGTTTGCTGCGTTACGCTCAGGCGCTCAGCCGCCTTGGTGAAGCTCTTTTCTTCTGCAACGGCAACAAAATAATCCATAGTTTGAAAGTTCATTTTTGCTCCCACTGTATTACAAAAATTACTTGTAATTATAACCATTGAAAACAGTTGGACTTCAACTTTTTAGTTGCCTACTCTATTTACATAAGAAATTCGTTTGGAGTGGATGCATGGTAGAGCTAATAGTACTAAGTGCCTTTGCGGTGATGCTCATCGTAGGTACAGCCCTATCTTTTCCCCTTACATCTATCTTGACCATTGGTTTCTTCCTCTTTTTTGGTTACGGACTCTCTCGCAAAATCTCTGCAAAAAAGCTTCTTTTAGCAGCCTTTGAATCCGTCTGGGAAGTTAAAACAATTATTGCGCTGTTTGCTGTTGTAGGCGCTATGAGCGCAGCATGGCGAGCAGCTGGAACCATTCCAGAGATTGTCAGCATTTCCGCTTCTCTTATTTCTCCTTCTGTCTTTATTCTGGCAACATTCTTACTTTGCACCATGATGTCCATGCTTTTGGGTACCGCATTTGGTACTGCCGCAACCATGGGTATCATCTGCATGTCTATTGGTAAGGCAATTGGAGCAAACGAGTTCTTTATTGGTGGCGCTGTTCTTGCAGGTAGCTACTTTGGCGATCGTTGCTCACCCATGTCTACCAGCGCAATCCTTGTTTCGCAACTCACCGATACCAATCTATCCAAGAACATTAACCGCATGCTTCGTACCAGCGTGGTGCCTTTTATTGCTGCATGTGTTATCTACGTGGCTTGGGACTTCTTCATGGCAAACACGGGAACTATCCCCGATATTACTGGTCTTCTGAGCCGTTCCTTTAGGCTTTCTTTGATTTCGCTTACACCAGCGCTTCTTGTAATTGTTTTCTCGCTTCTTAAGGTTGATGTCATTGTGACCATGGCATCCAGCCTGGTATTGGCCTGCATTCTGTGTGTCACCATCCAGCGCGTTCCGCTTACAGACCTGCCAGTCATCTTGCTCTTTGGCCTTCGCGCTCCAGGAGCTACCGTTGCAAACATGGTGAATGGTGGCGGCGTTTTCTCCATGATGAACGTCTTAACAATCGTGACCATTTCTTCAAGCTACGCTGGTCTTTTCCAGACAACTGGACTGCTTCGCCGTATGTGCCAGCTGGTAGCTGATCTCTCCGATAACTCCACGCCTTTCTTTGGCGTTCTGATTACCAGCATGTTTACCTCAATGGTTTCTTGCAACCAGACGCTGGCTATTATGCTGACAAACGATCTGTGTGAGAACGCAGAAAACTCTTCCAGCGCTCTTGCCTTGGATATCGAGAATAGCGCTGTAATTCTTGCTCCTCTGGTACCGTGGTCCATCTCAAACATCTCGGTACTCTCTGCAATTGGCGCGCCTTCTATGAGCCTTCTAGCTGCAAGTTTCCTCTACTTGCTGCCTCTTTGGACTCTGGGAATTTCTCTGTGGCTCCATCGCCGCCCAGCAAAAATTGACGGTCATCGAGCTCGTTGGCTTGGCCTTACCTCTGACGATGTCCGTGGCTGCGCATCGCCTCGTGTGCAGGACGAAGACACAACAGATACGACGGCAAGCCTTCCTGCCGTTAAAGTTGCCTAAGACTACACTGTTTAACGCTCCTTATACTCATTGCTAAGCTAGACGTGTTTTACGCCGTTAATACTTCTATTGATGCTTTGGTAATTCAATAATTCGATCACAACGCTGGGCAATACCCATGTCATGTGTGACCATAAGAAGTGTTTTATGATTCGCGTGAACGGAGTCTAGCAAACTGTCTATAACAATAGTAGCCATGGCCTTATCAAGTGATCCGGTTGGTTCATCTGCAAGGATTAAATTACCTGGCTTTATCATTGCTCGAGCAATTGCTACTCTCTGCTTTTCTCCACCAGAAAGCTCATTTACAACTGCATCGAACTTCTCGCCGATCCCGTAGTTTTCCAAGGCAGTTCTAATAAGACGTTCCTGTTCCTGCTTTGAAAGCTTGGTGTATTGAAGCGCTAATGAGAGATTTTTGCTTACTTTCCAGTCATTAATGAGAGCAAAAGATTGGAATAGATAATTAATCTCTGTACGCCTCATAAGTGTTGCTTTTTTGCTATTGATCGAAGGATATGTTCTTCCCTCAAGGTTGATTGTGCCTGAATCTAATGTCTCGAGAAGACCGATGATATTAAGAAGTGTTGATTTTCCGCACCCAGAAGGGCCCACGAGAGCCACTGACTCTCCACTTTCTATCTCGAATGAAATGTTATGAAGAACTGTGTTGCTTCCAAATGACTTATTAAGAGCATCTACCTGTAGAAATGTTTTCATAACTACTCCTTAGAGAGATTCTCTAGAACAATTCTCATGGTGCTTCTATTTGCAGAAATACTGATAGTCAAATTGGAAATCAATAACATTAAGCAGCCCATTATTATTCCAAGAGTTGAACCTATGACAATCATGCAAAGTGTTCCAACAAGTGCAATGAGATTCACTATGATGAAAATATTGATATATTGCTTATAAATGCCAAATCCCAACATGCATTCAACGGCAATTTTTCTTTCATTCAATCTTTGAACAATTGAAATCATGCTTATTTGAATCACCGTTATAGCTGCAAACATAAGCACAATTACAACACCGAATAAGAGGAAGAGCTCCTGCAGAGATTTTCTGTAGTCCTTTATAAAGCTCTCTATCGAACTAAACTGTGTTCCAAAACCATCATCAGATAGCTGTACAACACCGCTGGAATCCAACAAATTTGCAGCGGCCTCAGGTGATAACTTTATGTAGCTATTATCAAGCCCCGTAGCAACTAAGCTCTCTGATTCTTTGGGAACCATGTTATTTGAGGTTACCACTTTGATTACAACATTTGTGCTTATAGAAGGGCTGTCTATATTTGTTGACCAGGTAAAAAATCCCCCACTAGCATCATATTCAATAAATTCAGATGAAGGATTTTGCATATAGGGTGTAACGATATCTGACTCAAATATTTTGTCGCTTCTAGCCACAAGTTCTCTCAACAAGGATTTTTGTTCTTCTGAGTACGAGCTTGGAACTAAATAAATCCTTGTTCCACTCTCTGCTTTTTTAACTTGATCATTAGTTAGCGACACCCCAATCTCTTTAAGATAAGAAGGGGAAGCAATCAGAACATCAAATGGCTTCAAAATTGCAGGATTTACTCCATAAGCATTTAGCGTTGGCTCACCTATTTGATTTACATGAGCAATATAGACACCTGTATCGTGCTCGTGGTCTTTATACCAATCGAATAATTCCTTACTTTTATCCATTGGCCTGCCGTTGAAGAAATTACCTTGAGAAACGTGATTTCGGACAATATACCAATCTTTATATACAGACCAATTTTCTTGAGTGGATAGTAGATTTGAGTACATGGTTATAGGAGCATCCATATACGTAGAACCAGCAAAAACTACTACACAACAAAGCGCATAAATTATCGCCGTTAGAACGTACAAACCCTTTTGTGACAGTCTTCCTAAAATTGCATCTACAGGTCGGATTGTTAGAAGTGGAGCCGCAGAAATTAGTACCGAAACCACAACTACAAGTATTGCTGGCATTGCCGCGGCACAGGTAAACAGTAAAAAACTGTCAGTAATATCAAATCCGGAGCAATTAACCATTGTCCACATAAAGGCTAATGGCAGTAAACCAGCTGCTAAAGCGCAATAGAAAAAATAATGATGTACGACGTAATCGCTCTTACTCCAGCCAAGCATTACGTGGACACCGAGTTTCTTTAATTCTTGTAACGAGTTGTAATACGTCAGTAAACAAAACGATATGCTCAAGATTATAAAAGTTACCCCTGCAACGTAGTAGAACAGTCCAATTTCAACCGCCGATCCTGAATAATTAGTAATAAATTTTTCTTTATGTAGGCCAGTAGCTTCTGAAATCTGGCCAACCAATTCATCAAATTCTTCAGGAGAAAGGCCTAAAACAGCACAAGAATTTCCCAGATTATAGCCAGGAGTAATTTGATCTAATTTGAAATAAATTGAACCCAAAACGTACGGTAAGTCACCAACTTTATTATTGGTATCCATTCCGTAACCAAGGTATGACTCTGAAGAATGTCCTAGAAGTTCATTGATTTTTTGCCTATTTATAACTTGGGTACCAAGAATATCAAAAGAATCAAAGCTGTTAGCTTCACTGCCTGGAGAAGACAGCACACCAACGGTCAATATCCTAGGCCCTTCAGTAATTGATTCCGTTTTCTTAGTTATAAGAATCATCTTGTGAGTTTGTGCATAAGACCTAATAACTGATACAAACGTTTCTTTTGTCTCATCAGACATCTGTGAAGTATAAAATTGCGGCTGATTAGAGAGCCAAGAATCGAATTTACGGGAAGTAAAAATTTCCAAAAACCCTTTTCCCACCAAAAACGAAGAAAGTGCAATTAAGACAACTATGATAGAAACAATGAAGCGGTACGCTCTTTTCATTTCTTCACCTACAACATATCTTTGCCTTATAAAGAATCAAATTATCACCGCAGTAAAAGCTATCCTCTGCAATCCCAATACGCTTCAAGAGTATCAGGGCCAACCCATCCCCACGCTGTCGAGAGGACACCAGGCTCCTTCCATCCAGAAGAATGTCCATTTACTGAGGAGCAGTGCTCATAGGTCTGAGAATTACAATCAGAAAATCCCCAGGCTGCTGCATTACGACCATAATTCCAAAATACCGCACTACCCTTGTAATAAACCGTATATGCATACGCTGTTGCGGTAGCACCAAAACAAAGTAGGCATCCTAAGAGAGCGGTTACAAGAAATTTCTTAAACCTCATGTCTCCTCCAATAACAGAGCGTACCTTGCTTTGGATTCTGATATATATTTATGGTTTCTTGGTCGATAAAATCTAAAATATTCGCCAACGGTTCATTTTATATGGTGAAAGGTACTTTTAATTAAAAATATTATACAATTCTCATGACAAAAAGATAAAAACTCTCGTTTTAAAAAAGAGGAAATCGTCATCACGATTTCCTCTTATCATTATTGTATTTATTGAGATTAAATGCGGGCTTTAACCTCAGCAACAAGCTGGTCGGCAGGTACCTGTACCTGCTCGTGAGACTCCATGTCACGAAGGGTTACCGCACCAGCCTCAACCTCATCTGGACCAATGACCACGCAAAGCGTTGCGCCCATCTTATCTGCCTGCTTAAACTGAGCCTTCAGCGAACGACCAGTACGATCAGCCTCGCATCTAATACCAGCTTCACGCAATGCCAACACGGTATCAAATACAACAGGAGCCTGATCAGCACCTGCGCAAGCAACATACACACAGCTTGGAGCCGCTGGCTCAGCTGCAACACCAAGAGCTTCCAGCGCCAGCATAATGCGCTCAAAGCCAACAGCAAATCCAACGCCTGGGGTTGGCTTTCCGCCTTCAAGCTCAACAAGACCGTCATAACGTCCGCCACCGCCGATAGCGCCAACGCCAGCGTTTGGAATCTCTACCTCAAAGACAGTACGTGTGTAGTAATCCAAACCGCGAACAAGCGTTGGATCCTCAACATACGAAATACCAGCAGCGTCCAAATATACCTTGACCTGCTCATAGTGAGCGCGACAATCATCACACAGGTTGTCAGAAATCAGTGGAGCATCCTTCATGACTGCGTGACAACTCTCGTTTTTGCAGTCAAACGCACGTAGCGGATTAATCTCTGCACGCTCAAGACAGTCCTCACACATCTCATCCTTGTGATCAAGAATGAACTGCTTGACCTTCTCGCGATATGCTGGACGGCACTCCGCATCACCCATGGAGTTAATCATGAGTTTCATATCAGCTGGCGAGAAACCCATCTGCTCGTAGAACTTCATCAACATGATGATGGACTCTGCATCGGCAGCTGGATCAGAGGCTCCAAGCCACTCGACACCTACCTGGTGGAACTGGCGCAGACGGCCTTTCTGAGGACGCTCTCCCCTGAACATTGACTCAGCGTACCAAAGTTTTGCAGGAGTTCCTCCCTGTGGCACAAAGTTGTGCTCAACGGCAGCACGGACCACACCAGCAGTTCCCTCAGGACGCATAGCCATACGCTGACGAGGCTTAAGACCGGACTCATTGCCGGCAGCCAGCAAATCATCAAGTAGAGCGCCTGAAAAAACACGGAACATCTCTTTGCGTACTACATCGGTTGACTCACCAATACCGTGAACAAAGGTGTCTACCTGCTCAAGTGCAGGAGTCTCAATGCGGTCAAAGCCATAAGTACCAAACAGATGGCGGGCAACATCTTGCATATGCTCCCAAGAGCGCATATAGCCGCCGTAAAGATCTTCGGTACCTTGAATTCTCTGACCCATGAATCCTCCTTGTTACAAACATAGATGTTTCTAGTTTACCCATGAGAGACAGCTCTGGCGCAGAAAAGCTTTTATAACTTTTGAAACCTATGAAAAAATCCGATTATTTTCTAGAAAACGTGAAAAAGTGCGTATGTGAGGGTTGCTTTTTAATTCCTACCATTTAGTATGAATTAGCGGATTTTGGGGTATGACAAAAACATCGGTGACATTGGCGTTTGTCTTTGCCACAAAACCGTACTAGCACAAGGTTTGCTCGCCCTAGAGCTGACATCTAGCTAGTCACAAACGTATCACGTGCTTGCACGTAGAGATATTTGGAGAGAGATTTATGGCAACTGAGCTACTCCGTGTAAACGGAATTTCCGCAGGTACCGAGGAGAAATCCATCCTGCATTCAATTGATTTGAGCATTGGTGATGGCCAGGCTCACGTTCTGATGGGACCTAACGGCGCAGGTAAATCAACACTTGGACGCGTCATCATGGGTGACCCCACCTATAAGATTACCGATGGTTCCCTCATCTTTAACGGCGAGGATGTAACTGAGCTTGCTGCAGATAAGCGCTCACTAGCAGGTATCTTCCTCTCCTATCAGGCACCTGTTGAGGTTCCTGGTGTTCCTCTTTATTCATTCCTGCGCACCATTACACAGATGCGCCCTGAGCTTAAGATGACCGCTCGTCAGTTCCGCCAGCGTGTTGGTCAGATTTCTGATCAGCTTGAGCTTGACCAGGGTTTCTTGATGCGTGAGCTTAACGTTGGCTTCTCTGGTGGCGAGAAGAAAAAGGTTGAGATGCTCCAGCTTCTGCTGCTTCAGCCTAAACTTGCTATTCTCGACGAGACCGACTCCGGCCTGGACGTTGACGCGCTCTCCGTTGTCTCAAAGGGTATTCAGGCTTATCGCGAGACCTGTGACGGCTCGCTGCTCATCATTACTCACAACACCCGCATTCTTGAGCGCCTTGAGATTGACCGCACTCACGTTATGGTTAAGGGTCACCTGGTAGCAGACGGCCCTGCTGACCTCATCAATCAGATTGACCACGAGGGCTTTGAGCGTTTTGAGAACCAGAGTGATGAGGGTGGTGCTAACTAGTGAGCGAGAAGAAGCGATCTGAGGTCGCTGACGTAGACCGCTCGCTCTATGACTTCACCAAGTCCGAAGAGGGTTACGAGCGCTACGATGATGGCCTTACGCCAGAAATTGTGCGTGCTATTTCCGAGAAAAAAGAAGAGCCCGAGTGGATGCTCCAGATGAGGTTGTCGGCCCTGGAAACCTATCACCAGCGCCAGATGGCTACCAACTGGGGACCTTCTATTGCAGGTTTGGATTTGAACCACATCTCCACGTATGTCTCGCCAAAGACTCAGCAGGCAAATAGCTGGGACGACGTACCTGAGGATATTAGGGATACCTTTGATCGTCTGGGCATTCCGCAGGCAGAGGCAGAGAGCCTGGCTGGTGTTGGTGCTCAGTACGATTCCGAGATTGTCTATCACAACATGCGCGAGGAAGTTGCTGAGCAGGGCGTTATTTACACCACCATTGAGGATGCTCTGCACGATCCGCAGTGGGAGCCTGTTGTTAAAGAGTACTTTGGCAAGCTGATTCCTCCTTCAGACCACAAGTTTGCGGCTCTGCACTATGCCGTTTGGTCTGGCGGTTCTTTTGTGTATGTTCCCAAGAATGTCACTCTGGACTACCCACTTCAGAGCTACTTTAGGTTGAATGCTCAGGGCGCTGGCCAGTTTGAGCACACACTTATTATTGTTGAGGAAGGCGCTGACCTGCACTTTATTGAGGGCTGCTCCGCACCTAAGTACTACGCAGCAAACCTCCACGCAGGAGCTGTTGAGCTCTTTGTTAAGGACGGCGCACGTCTGCGTTACTCGACCATCGAAAACTGGTCCAAGAACATGTACAACCTCAACACCAAGCGCGCCATCATTGGCAGCAACGCAAAGATGGAGTGGGTCTCGGGCTCTTTTGGTAGCCACGTTTCCTACCTCTACCCTTCTACGATCATGAACGGCGATTCTTCTAACTGTGAGTTCACCGGTATTACGTTTGCAGGCGCTACGCAAGACCTGGATACAGGCTGCAAGGTGATTATCAACGGCTCCAATAACTCGGCAAACGTTGACACTAAGTCCATCTCCAAGGATGGCGGCGTCAACACTTTCCGCTCAGCCGTGACCGTTGGACGCAAGGCAGAAAACGCTCGCGTGGCGTTCTCTTGCCAGTCGCTGATGCTGGATAACATCAGCCGCTCCGACACCATCCCAGAGATGGATGTTCGCAATGCGACTGCTCAGATTGGTCACGAGGCAACTATTGGCCGCATTTCTGACGACACCGTTTTGTACCTGATGAGCCGTGGTTGCTCTGAGGCTGAGGCTCGCACCATGGTAGTAAACGGATTTGCAAACCCTGTCTCAAAGGAGCTTCCAATGGAGTACGCCGTTGAGATGAATAACCTGATTAAACTTGAGATGGAAGGAGCGATTGGCTAATGGATAACGTTTTGATTAATCGCGCCAACGTTCCTGCAGCTCAGACATGGAACCGTCTACGCGCTAACTCACTGTCGGTTACCGTCCCTAATCACGCTGATGCAGGCACAGTGTACCTGCCTCTGCCTCGTCTTTTTGAGCGTATTGAGTGTGGAATGGGCCAGGAGGTTACTGACTACGTAGAGTCACAGGCATTCAAGTCTGATTTCTACAACGTTCCCGCTCGTACCAAGCGAGAAGATCCTATTGTTGTTGCCGTTTCTGCTGCTCAAAACCAGTGTGCTAACACCGGCATCATTGTACGCGAAGGTGCCGAGGCTACCGTAGTTATCGCTGCGTTTGCAGGCGATGCGAGCGACGGCGCACCTGCGGGCGGCGCCGCGAACGGCAGTAACGCGCTCCCAACAAGCGCTGCGCTCACCCGCATTGTGGTTGAGACTGGTGCAAAGCTGCACCTTATTGAGATGCTTGGCGTCAACGAGGGCCAGCAGCACCTTGAAAGCGTTGGCCTTGAAATTCACCAGGACGCTGCTGTTGACGTTAAGCAGTACGCTCTGGGTGGATCAACCATCGGTCTTGGCCTTACCGCCAACTTAGTTGGCGCTCAAGCTCGCCTTGACCTTAACAATCGCTATCACGCTACTCACGAAGAGACGCTTGATATTAACCACCTGGTACGCATGCGTGGTACCTCTACGCGCGCGCTGCTCACCGAGTCCGGCGTCCTTAACGAGGCATCTAAGAAGACGCTTCGCGCAACTATCGATCTTGTCCGCGGTGCAAAGGATGCCCAGGGCAACGAGATTGAAACGGTCATGATTCTTGGTGACGACGTTGTCAACAAGACCATGCCTGCTATTCTCTGTGATGAAGACGACGTTGCTGGTAACCACGGCGCTACTATCGGATCCGTCTCCCCTGAGCAGCTTGATTACCTTGCGGCTCGAGGACTTTCTCACCAGGCTGCTGAGCAGATGTTTATACGCGCTCTTTTTGAAGACGCCATCATCAACGCGCCTGAGGAGATTTCCCACCGCGTGGCTGTTGAGCGTTGCGAGGCTGAGCTGGGCGCAGAAATTGCTCACGACTATGACGAAGCTGCAGCTAGTGACGACGCCGATTCCAGCAAAGGTGGTGTCGCGAAATGACCGACGCAGAAGTTGCTCAGATTACCGATAACCCTTACAAGGCAGATTTTCCGCTGCTAGCAGCAAATCCCGAGGTAGCTTACTTGGACAGCGCTGCTACTTCTCAGCGCCCACGCGCGGTTATTGAGGCGCAGTCTGGCTTCTACGAGACCATGAACGCAAACGCTCTGCGCGGACTGTATCGTTGGAGCGTGGAAGCAACCGCAGCTATCGAGGATGCTCGTGCTTCGATTGCAAAGTTCATTGGCGCTGTCGATAAAAACGGCAAGCCAGAAAGACAGCAGATTATCTTTACACGCAACACTTCTGAGGCGCTTAATCTGGTTGCTTCAAGCCTTGGCCGCTATGCGCTCAAACCAGGCGATGACGTGGTCATTTCCATCATGGAGCACCACTCTAACATCATCCCTTGGCAGCAGATTTGCAAGGCTACCGGCGCAAACCTGGTGTACCTGCGTATGAACTCGCAGTACCAGATTACGCCTGAAGAGATTGCATCAAAGATTACCGAGAGTGCCAAAATTGTGTCTGTCACACACGTCTCCAACGTACTGGGCACCCGCAATGACATCAAAGCCATTGCCAAACGCGCTCACACTATGGGCGCCTACATGGTTGTTGACGCCGCTCAATCCGCACCTCACATCCCTATTGACGTGCATGATCTTGACTGCGACCTGTTGGCATTCTCGGCACACAAGATGTGTGGACCTATGGGCATTGGCGTGCTCTGGGGT
>JABZHD010000200.1 GCA_015259045.1 Atopobium sp.
ATATGCAATAGTGCCCTTGTCTGCCATTGCATCAAAAGGCTTGTACTTAAGGCTGGAATAATCACCTGAGGTTTTAGTGATTTGCTTCAATACTGCCTTGGAACCGTCGGAACCCTCAACGGTCATCTGACCTGAGGAATCAACAGTTGCTGTATAGCTTCCGGCATTACCTGCAAGGGTGATAGTAAGCTTTCCGTCGGCATCAACAGACCAGGTAAAGGGCTTCTGAGCACCGAAGCGAACAAACAAACCAGTGCCATCGTCAGAAAAGTCATAGCCATAAATTGCTAGATAAACATCTCTAACATCTTTGTACATGTCTTCAGTGACTGTGCCATTTTTTTGATCCTCAATTGACTTGGCTTCCCAAATGCCTACGAAGGGAGCAAGAGCAGCTTTCTTCTCTTCTGCTTCCTTCTGAGCGGCAATTTCTTCAGGTGATGGTAAACCAAAAATATTAGGGCTACACGCAGTAAATACAACACCTGATGAAAGCGCAAGGACCAGTGCACAAGTCAGTGCTAGTTGGCGTCTTTTCATTAAGCATCCTTTCGATAGGTGGGGTGCAAAATTAAAAAATTTAAGACCGTACTATTCAATATGTTACAATAAATCTCTCAAATAGGATAATTATTTATATCCTGAATAGTTCTACCAGCTAAAAGGAGGACGCTTTATGTCACTTCCAACTCCACCAGAAGCACCACAAAAACCCGCTCAAAAACAGGAAATTCCAGGTAACGTTTATCTTTACGATAAAAACGATACTTCTCCTATCCCTCTTACCTACGATGTAATTGATTTTGGTAAACCTCAGGGAGCTGCTAGCCCTCTTGTTGGTTGGGCAACCGGTGCGTTTTTTGCTGTTGGCGGCCTCTGGAATTTCTTTAATTTAAATGGTGAGGGCACCATTTTTGCAGGAATTCTTTTGTGCGCCATTGGTGGCCTACTTATTGCAGCTGGTTTCTTTATGAATGGCTATAGCATTATTGCTAATGCAAATGGATTCAGGTCTGGAACAGCCAATAGCGGAGAAGTTACCGAGTGGCCTGTTGCTCGTGGTTACTTTACTGTTAAGGTCCGCCTTGGTACTAACAAGACAGCTCGTATGGCTATGAACAGCGCAACTCTAACTATTACTAGGCCAGATAACCTTCCTCTTTCTGTTCAGCAGGTTACTTTCACTGGTTCTAACACTGCTGAACTTAAGCAGCGCTGTGAAGTACAGGCTGACCGCATCTGGAACTGGGCTGTTGCAAAGGGATATATCTTTTAACGTGTTTTAAAAGCTCGTTTAACCGCAAGTCAAGAGAAACCTTAAAAAACACCTCTAGAAAATCTTATTTCTAGAGGCGTTTTTATTACTTATTAACTCCTGCAATTTACTGTTGCATCCTCTTGCGGAGACCAAGTGCAACAAGAGTGGTGCCAGCTGCTGCAACAATGCCTGCTACAGAGCTTGCGTCACCCGTGTTAGGAAGAACGCTTTTCTCGTGCCTTGGTGCTGGCTGCTCAGAAACGTCGGAAGCGGGAGCGACTGGTGCAGGCGCTGGCTCTGGTTCTGGCTGAGGCTCTGGCTCTGGTGTTGGCTCTGGCTCAGGATTTGGCGCCCAAAGCGGGGCAAAGTAGTAATAGTAAGTTGTAGTGTCATCACGAAGGTCATCAGTGCCGGACCACGCAGTAATATCAGCAAAATTCACGTGAACAATTCCATTAGCATCAACGGTGTAAGGCATTGACTGGTCAGGAGTTGCGTTATCTCTTTGATCGTTTGAGAATATTTCTGACGAATATCCTACCAATGTGTAACCTTCACGCTGAATATTTCCATCAAAAGTGAAGCTCTTATGATCGTCTGAAATCGTTGCAGGGATATAGGCATTTCCGTTGTATTGAGTGCCGTATGCACCGACAACAAGATTGATCCTAGTGTTCCAACCAACTGCAGGGTCATAAAAAC
>JABZHD010000201.1 GCA_015259045.1 Atopobium sp.
AGCCAAAGCAGACCCAGTCCGCCTACGCTGACGAGAAACAGCAGGATGAGCAGGCAGTTGACGGCTCAGTTACCTTCCCCGGCATGAAGTACTCCCTGGAGAAGCAAAGCGACGGCAAAACTGCTGTTGTTCGAACGAGTGACTCGGGGACTAAGAGCGTCCTGTTTGAGGTAGAGGGAACTCCTACCAGTCTGATTCTTTTTAACGACACCATTTTGGTTCCGGAGAATCGCGAGTCTGGCTGGGATGTTGTTGCATGTGCCCTGGTAGACGGCTCACTTCCAACACTTATTGCCGATAAGGACGGCAAGGCTGTTGGTGGTAACGGAACTATCACTGCAGCTACGCTTGATGGAACTACGCTTAAGGTAACTGATTCCACGGGAAACACCACCAGCGTTGCTCTTCAGTAGAACTTTCGTAAGGAAGTTGTGGATTTCTAGTGAGCGTTCACTTGTCTGACCTGCGGTTATTCTCGCCAGGCAGTTATTTTCAAGGAAATTTTCAAATTCGTTGAAAATAACGCTAGACAAGAATAAAAGTTCCCTGTATTATTTCAATTCGCAACAAGGCGTCCGGGGTATTAGCTCAGCTGGTTAGAGCGCCGGCCTGTCACGTCGGAGGTCGCGGGTTCGAGCCCCGCATATCCCGCCATTGCATGTTCAAGCCCTCTTCGGAGGGCTTTTTCATTACCAAAAAAGTCCAGCATAAAAGATTTAAATTACATCTTTAATTTATTGAAACCAAGTCAGAAAATAGAGCATTGTGTGCTATCTTTACATCAGAATGTATCTAAGTGCTTCTGCTGAAGAAACATTTAAATGCAGAGGTAAAGTGAGGTGGATTGTGCGGGATCAGAATACTTTGGATGCGCTGTCGCAATGCGATAGTGCAAATTCCATATCCGCAGAATCTGCTAACACAGAACACACTTCAGATTCAATCAAGAAAATTGCTGTTTTTGATTTTGACGGAACCGTCATTTCTGGACAGTCAGGACTCTTGTTCTCTGCGTATTTGCTCCGCCGTCATCTGTCCTCAATTGCACGCACGCTCAAGCTTGTGTGGTGGGGAGCTCGCTACAAGCTGCACCTTCCTCAAAGGCAGGAAGAGGCTCGCGAGCTGGTTGTTGGTGCACTTACGCAGTATAGCGTTGAGTTTGCAAATGCCGTCATGCACGATTTTCATCGCGAGGTAATTGAGGGGATGTATCGCCCTCAAGCGCTGGAAGAGGTGCGTCGTCGGCAGGCAGAAGGTTGCTGCGTGCTGTTGGTTTCAGCAACGTTTGAACCTATCGCGGAATTGGCCGCAGAGAAGCTGGGAGTGGACGCGTTTCTCGCCACAAAGATGCAGGTGGGAACAGACGGACACTACACCAGCAAGGTTGACGGCCCCGTGATTGAAGGCGCTCAGAAGTTGGTCTCGGCAACCGAGTGGTGCAACCAGCGTTTTGGTAAGGGTAACTGGGAGATTGCGTACGCGTACGGCGATCACTATTCGGACGCAACGCTTTTGTCGGCAGCTCAAACGCCGTGCGCCGTTTGTCCTGGTCCAACGCTTGCCAGACTTGCAAACAAGCGTGGCTGGAAAATTTTGAACTGGTAGCAGTGATAGACCTGGTCACAAGCCAGATAAGTGAGAAAAGCAGTCCCTCAAGCGGACGCACGAGGGGTACTTGGAGAACCAATGGAAATTTCACGCAAAACTGACTATGCAATCCGCATGCTTTCTTCGCTGGTGAGAAGCCCAAAGAAGCTTCTTTCTGTTCGCGACGCCGCAGAAGAAAACGATATTCCATACTCCTTTGCTCGCTCAATCCAGCACGACCTGGTCCTCGCCGGCGTAATTGTCAGCACGCGCGGCGCTCACGGTGGCATGATGCTGGCCATTGATCCAACTGAGGTGAGCGTTCTTGACATTGTTGAGGCAGTTC
>JABZHD010000202.1 GCA_015259045.1 Atopobium sp.
GCGTTAAGTATTGGAATAACTCTGCTGCTTACCCTGGTAAACGGCTTCTTTTCTGCGGCTGAGATGGCCATTGTCAGCTCTCGTCGCGCGGCGCTTGAGGCAGACGTAGACGAGGGCGATCCAAGAGCCTTGGCTGTCATTGACATTGCCACTGATCGCGGATATTTCCTCGCAACAATCCAGGTTGCAATTACCCTGGTAGGCTTTGCTTCCTCAGCATTTGCTGCAACAAGCCTTTCCGCGCCATTTGGCACTTGGCTTATTAGCATTGGTGTCCACGCTGACCTGGCGCTTCCTTTAGCTGTCGTGGCTATTACGCTGATTGTTTCCTTCTTTTCCGTGGTCATCGGCGAACTGGTTCCAAAGAGCATCGGCCTAGCAAACTCCGAGGCAGTGGCCAAAGCAGTCGTCGGCCCTATGAAGGCGTTCATGCAGATTGTGCGTCCACTCGTGTTCATCACGTCTGCCTCGGCAGATGCGGTTACCACGCTGATGGGCATTGACACTACCAACGACCGTCAAGAGGTCACCGAGGAAGAGCTCCGCTACATCGTCAAGGATTCCGAGGACCTTTCTGAAGAAGAAAAATCCATGATCCACGAGGTCATCGAGATGGGCGACACTGTTGTCCGCGAGGTAATGGTCCCGCGCGTTGACATGACCGCCATGGAGGACACCGCAACTATCGCCGAGGTCCTGCGCGTCATGCGCCAGACGGGCTTCTCGCGCATCCCTATCTACCACGAGAATATCGATCGCATCGTGGGCATCGCTCACATCAAAGATTTGCTGGAGCCGGCGCTTGACCAGCACGCTAGCGACGAGAAGATCGCGCGCTTCGTGCGTTCTGCTGACTACGTACCCGATACCAAAGACATCATTCCGCTGCTCACTGAAATGCAGACAAGTCGCGACCAGATGGTCATCGTGGTTGACGAGTACGGCGGAACCGCTGGTGTTATCACCGTTGAGGACATCGTCGAGGAGATTGTCGGCGAGATTGAGGATGAGTTTGATCCGGACAACAAGTACCTGACACAGCTCTCTGATAGAGAGTGGCTGGTAGATGGTCGTTTCTCGCTCAATGATGCAGCTGAACTTGGATGGCCGGTTGGGGAGTCCGAGGAGTATGAGACTATTGCGGGCTTTGTGCTGGATTTGGCTGGTCATCTGCCTCGTCCGGGCGAGGTGTTTGAGAAGGATGGCTGCGTGTTCCGCGTGCAGTCGATGCGCCGCCGTCGCCTTTCTTTGCTGCGCGTAATTGCGCCAGAACCACAGGTAGACGGTGAATCTGAGCCAGCCAGCGAAAACTCTGACACATCAGAAAATGAATAACTAAAAGAATGATTACAATAGAGTGAACCAATAGAAAGAGGTTGAAATGGCGCAGTTGATTTCTATCAAAAAAGTTGTGGTAGGACCCAAAAACTTGACCGCTACCGTTGAGTTTTCGGCCAAAGCGCCGCGTTTGACCTCAGAAAACGCTGAGGCAACTGAGCGCGTGCTTGAGCTTTTGCCTGGCCTCTCCGAGCACCTGTGCTTGGGCGACGCCGACGCTCGTTTTGGACTTGTCGCCAACGATACCGAGGTTGCGCACCTGCTTGAGCACGTAACCGTGGAGCTCCTGGCCCTGACCGACCTTGCAGGAGACGTTTCGTCCGGCAAGACTTCCTTGGTGGATTCCCGCCGCGGCCTCTACGAGATCATCCTCGCATGCCCAGATGACGTGCTGGTAGCAGCCTCGCTGTCCAGTGCCGTATGGCTCCTCAACTGGGCATATGGCAATCAGGACGAGGCCGATCCAGACATCAACGCTATCGTTTCTGGCCTTGTTGCGCTTATCCAGAGCCTTGACGGCGAGAAGACCGATGAGCCTGCAGACTCCGCGGAACCTGAGGCGGACGCTGCACTCCAGGT
>JABZHD010000203.1 GCA_015259045.1 Atopobium sp.
GGTTTGCAGAGAGGTGGCATAATGTAGGCTAGAAGGTAGTGAGGAAATAGCCTTACACCACTTTTTGAGACGTAACTGTTACGTCTAGAAAAGTCTGCCTGAAAAGTACAAAGAATCTGTATTTCCGCCACCGATTCTTTAACAAAATCAGGCAAATCCACAGATTCTTTGATGTATTTAGGCAAAATTTACAGATTCTTTGAAGAAATCAGGCGCACGTCAGGCTCGCGCCGCCCACCTGGCGAGAAACCCGTACACTTTCAGCATATGCGCACAAGGAACCCGGTATCCACACGAAATGGATGCCGGGTTGAAATCGCTTGCGACCCGTGTTCGCACGTGATCCTACGCTCATGGTCCTTCGTACGTGGTCCTTCGCTCGTGGTTCGATGCCCATCCACGCAAAAACCCTCCCGCGCGGAGATGCGCAGGAGGGTTTGCACGTTGGATTAAGCCGTATGCTTAGAGCTTGATCTCGATATCGACACCAGCTGGAAGGTCGAGACGCATAAGCGAATCAACGGTAGAAGCGCTTGGGTCAAGAATATCGATGAGACGCTTGTGAGTGCGCATCTCAAACTGATCACGGGAATCCTTATCCTTGTGTGGTGAGCGGATAACGGTGTAAAGGTTGCGCTCGGTTGGCAGAGGGATAGGACCGGAAACACGCGCACCTGTCTTCTGTGCGGTGTCAACAATCAGCTTAGCGGACTGATCAATGACCTCGTGATCATAGCCCTTGAGGCGAATCCTGATCTTCTGGCTTGACACTTTGGGTACCTCCATAAATGAGCTAGAGCTCGTGGTCGTTTACTTAGGATGCAGAGCCGCCGTTTTTGGCGACAATCTCTTCGCGTACAGCGTTAGGAACGGGCTCGTAAGAATCGAACTGCATGGTGTAGCTCGCACGGCCCTGGGTCTGGGAACGAAGGTCGGTTGCGTAACCGAACATCTCACCAAGAGGCACCTTAGCGCGGATGACCTTGGCGTCCATACGATCGTCCATACCCTCAATCTTGCCACGACGGGAAGAAAGGTTGCCCATAACGTCGCCCATGTACTGCTCAGGTGTCTCAACCTCAACAGACTCAACAGGCTCGAGAAGGACTGGGTTGGACTTCTTGAGAGCATCCTTAATTGCCATAGAACCAGCAATCTTGAATGCTGCCTCAGAAGAGTCGACCTCGTGGTAAGAACCATCAACAAGAGTGACCTTGATGTCGACTACTGGGTAACCAGCAATAACGCCGTTCTCAAGAGCCTCACGAATGCCCTTATCGATAGATGGGATGTACTCCTTAGGAATAACACCACCAACGATAGCGTTGACAAACTCGTAACCCTTGCCCTCTTCCTGTGGCTCAAGGTCGATGACTGCGTGGCCATACTGACCCTTACCACCGGACTGACGGACAAACTTGCCCTCAGCGTGGCTTACTGCCTTACCAGCAGTCTCGCGGTAAGCAACCTGTGGCTTACCAACGTTGCAGTCAACCTTAAACTCACGACGGAGACGGTCAACAATAATCTCAAGGTGAAGCTCGCCCATACCAGCAATGATGGTCTGGCCGGTCTCGTGATCAGTGTGAACCTGGAAGGTTGGGTCCTCTTCAGCCAGCTTAGAAAGGCCGATGGACATCTTCTCCTGCTCAGCCTTGGTCTTAGGCTCAACAGCAACGTCGATAACAGGATCTGCGAAGCTGATGGACTCAAGGATGATTGGGTTCTTCTCGTCACAAAGGGTGTCACCAGTAGTGGTGTTCTTCAGACCAACGCATGCAACGATGTCGCCTGCGGAGCACTCGTCACGATCAACACGGTCGTTTGCGTTCATCTCAAGGATGCGGCCAAAGCGCTCACGGTTGTCCTTGACGGAGTTGTAGACGTAAGAACCTGCCTCTGCC
>JABZHD010000204.1 GCA_015259045.1 Atopobium sp.
GTTTGACATGGAGAATCGCTTCTTCAATCCTAAGCTTGCTGGCGGTGCCCTTCTGGACATTGGCGTGTACTCGCTGACGCTCGCTCGTCTTTTCCTGAAGAGCCAGCCTCATGACGTGCTTTCTATGATGAATCCGGCGCCTACTGGCGTTGACCAGACGGACGGCATTTTGCTCAGAAACGCCGAGGGTCAGATGGTTGTTCTGGCACTGACGCTTCATTCCAAGCAGCCAAAACGCGCTATGATTTCTGCTGATAAGGCCTTCATTGAGATTATGGAGTACCCACGCGCGGACGTTGCCACAATCACATGGACTGACGACGGCAAGCAGGAGAAAGTCCAGGTAGGTCGCACAGCTGACGCTCTGGCGTACGTGCTGGCAGACCTGGAGTCCGCTGTTGCAGGAGACGCTTCTGCTCAGGCGCAGCTTGAGGTCTCAAAAGACGTCATGGAGCTCATGACCGGCCTGCGCAACGACTGGAATTTCCTGTACCCTGAGGAGCAATAAACTACATGACATCTGACGAGAAGATCGCCCAGCTGGCTGCCGCAGTTGATGAAGAAACAAAGGCTCGTCCCGGAGCACCGCAGACGCATCCGGAGTTTGACCGCCTGGTGAGAACTATTTGGCGTCTTCGCCAGGAGGACGGCTGTCCTTGGGATAAGGAGCAGACGCATCAATCCATCTCAAAGAACATGATTGAGGAGGCCTACGAGGCGGTCGAGGCGATTGCCGAGGGCTCTTCGGAGCATCTTGAGGAAGAGCTTGGCGACGTGCTTGAGCAGGTACTTCTCCACTCGCAGATTGAGGCGGACAGCGGCGTAGTGGGCGGCGACTCAGCCGGTGGCGCACGCGATCGTGCAGCGGGTACGGCTGACACGCGCGACCGCGCAGCGGGCTTCGACATCGACGACGTGTGCCGAGCGCTCAACCAGAAGCTGGTACGCAGGCATCCGCACGTATTTGGGCCAGAAGCGGGTTCTACGTCGTCGGCCGCGGCCGTCTTGGACGTGTGGGAGAGCGTCAAGGCTGAGGAGCGCGCCAGTGCAGAAGATACCGTGCACACCGAGGGTCTTCTCGACTCGGTTCCACAGTCTCTACCTGCGCTCATGCAGGCGCAGAAGATCTCAAAGCGCGCAGCAAAGATGGGCTTTGAGTGGGCGTCAGTTAGTGACGTGTGGGACAAGGTTGCCGAGGAGCGCGCGGAGTTTGACGTTGAAGCTCCAGGTACGCAGCAGAAAACGGACGAGTTTGGTGACATCTTGTTTGCGCTAATAAACGTTGCTCGCTGGGAAGGCGTTGATGCGGAAGAGGCACTGATGAGCGCCTGCAGGAAGTTTCGCGCCCGCTGGTCGTACATGGAGAAAGCTGCTGATGAGAGAGGCTTCTCGCTTGACGAGAAACCCGAGCTACAAGAAGATTTGTGGCAAGAGGCAAAACGTCATCTAGATGCGTAGATGAACTGTTCAAATTGCATCGTAAGACGCGCGGCTTGCCGCAGAACGATGACTTCTATTCGCTGAAACGATGAAATTCTAAACTGAGGCAGGGCTAGCGGCGCTGCCTCTGCCATAATAAAGATGTTGCAATTTGTTGCGACGCATCACCAAACAAACCAGAAATGAGATTCGTGATGAGTCAAGACACCACTAAAAAGAGTGGTACAAAAAGAAAAACAACGCCCACCAAGCGTTCCGTTGAGCCTCTTAAAGAGGTTACCGCGGAGCACGCCTCTGGTGCTCTCAAAATATTTTCAACTAAAAAGGCCGAGAAATCCCAGGTAGATAAGAAGTCTCAATCTGACTTAAAGGCTGTTGAGCCTGAAAAGCCCGCGACGGCTCAAAAAGACACTGCGGCTTCAAAAGACGCTTCTTCCCTGGAGAGTTCTAC
>JABZHD010000205.1 GCA_015259045.1 Atopobium sp.
ATATTAGCCAACTGCCGTGGTAAATATTAGCCAACTGCCGTGGTATGATATAAACAACCGCTATCCTTAAGCTAATGAAAAGAAAGTAGATGGCTTCATGAAAAAGTATCTTCCTCGAGTATGCGATGATCTTCTCGCTTTTCATTTGCGTTCAAAAGGTGCTGTGCTTGTTGAGGGGCCAAAATGGTGCGGTAAAACAACCTCATGTGTTCAGCAAGCACACAGTATCTTATATATGCAGGCTCCTGATTTGCATGAGCAGAATATGCGTATGGCGGAACTCAGCCCTCAGTTGCTTCTTGATGGTGATACACCACGACTTATTGATGAATGGCAGGACGCGCCTTCTTTGTGGGATGCAATTCGTTTTGAGGTTGATCGTCGCGATGAGTTCGGTCAATTTATCTTGACTGGTTCAAGTGTGCCAGTAGATGTCCGTAAAACGGCTCACTCTGGAACCGGAAGAATTGCCAGGATGCGCATGCGTCCAATGTCATTACTAGAGTCGCAAGATTCCTCGGGCTCAGTTTCACTTAAGGATATGTTTGCGGGCAAACAGCCGATAGCTCAAGCACAGTCAGGTACTATCGACGACCTAGCTTTTTTGGTATGCCGAGGAGGTTGGCCAAAAGCAATTGGACAGAAACAAGATGTATCCTTACAACAAGCTATCGATTATGTAGATGCTCTTACCAGCGTTGATATAAGCCGTGTTGATGGAGTTAGCAGGAATGAAGCGTCTGCTCACGCGCTGCTTCGTTCCTATGCAAGGTTTAGTTCCTCTCAAGGGACGCTCGAATCTATTCGAAAAGATATGGATTCCTTTGCAACGTTGGGAGAAAGTGCTTTCTCAGGTTATATAGAGGCCTTAAGAAGGTTGTTTGTAATCGATGACCTTGAAGCTTGGAGTCCAAATTTGCGCTCCAGAACTGCAATACGCACTTCACCGACACGACATTTTGTTGACCCTTCAATTGCGGCTGCGGCACTGGGAGCATCACCTGCTAATTTAATTGCTGATTTGAATACGTTTGGTCTTTTATTTGAAAGCATGTGTGTCCGTGATTTGAGAATTTACTCATCTGCTTTAGGTGGCTCAGTAGCACATTACCGTGACAAATCTGGTCTAGAGGTTGATGCTGTTGTTCATTTAAGGAACGGATCTTATGGTTTTGTGGAAATTAAATTAGGCGGTGAGTCTGCAATCGAGCAAGGTGCGCAGACGCTTAAGAAAATCATGGAAAAGATTGATCAGAAACGTATGAGTTCACCTGCATTTCTTATGGTGCTTGTTGGGTTAGGTGACTTTAGCTATTGTCGTGAAGATGGAGTGATGGTGGTACCAATAAGAGCTCTCGGGGTGTAGTGATAAAAAATATATTTTGAGAACTTTAGATCTTCTCGTTATTATTAAGTTATGAGTAGCATATTTATTATATTTTCAAAAGTGCTACCCTCAAATAGCATTTTTACATCATTTTGCATACTCCGGTCTGCCTTTTTAATACCATACAAGTTCGCCTATATAACTCGCTAAAATAGAGTGGGTTGATTAAAACTAATCGTTTCTGTGACACTCCCAGAAGCACACGATTGGAGTTTATATATGTGTGGCATCGTTGGTTTTACCGGACACCAAAGTGCAAAAGATGTCCTCATTGAAGGTCTTAAACGTCTCGAATACCGTGGGTATGATTCTGCCGGTATTGCTTTGCAAAACACAACCAACGAAGAACTTACGGTCGTACATCGCGTAGGAAAAGTTGCGGGATTAGCTGAAGCGGTGGAGTACCTCAATAATGCAAGCCCCTGTGGCATCGGACATACCCGTTGGGCAACGCACGGCGCTCCAAGTGAGCGCAACGCCCACCCACATACCTCTTGTGA
>JABZHD010000206.1 GCA_015259045.1 Atopobium sp.
GCACACGCAACTGTACGCAGAAAGTCTGGTGTACGGAGCTACCTCGGGTCTTGTGCTCGTAAGTACTTTGAGCTGGCTTGAGTGCCTATTTGCAGTAGTATCGCCGCTCGAGATGTTGCAGCGATCAAGCTTGCGCTTTCCAGGACTACAGCTGGTCTTGAGCCTTTCTGTGCAGCTTATGCCGCAGCTACTTTCTGATCTGACAACAGCCCGCCAAATCCAGTCAGCAAATACCGCAGCTAGAAGGTGCGATTCTGCCGCGCGGGCTCACCGGCAAAGCAACGTTTTAGGTCAAAGCCGTCTTTTGAGCGCAAGAAAAACTATTGCGCAATCAGCTGCCACCATTAACGCAGTGTGCATGAGCGCGCTGGAGAAGTCGATAAGTACGTTTCAGTCTATTCTGTCTCGAGGTTGGGGGATGGCAGGACACAGGAGCAGATGGAGCGCTGAAGTGCTTGACGCCTATGATACTGTGGCGTTGCTGGTATTTACTTTCTTAAGCGTTATAGCAGCGGTTTCTTTGTATATGCTGGTACAAGCTTGGCAGTTTTATCCTACCATGCCAGAGTTCCAAGTGAGTTTTTGGTATCTGGGCGTGGTGCTGTTAGCCGTTTTACCAGTAATTTTTGTGCGTATCGATACTGTCTTATGGGAGCAGTCTGTATGAGTGAGCAACCTTCCTATATTCAGAATTCACCTACTTCTTTAGTTAGTAAAGAAGCAGTTCTTGCTATTCAAAATCTCTCGTTTGCGTATGCTCTAACTCCAGACCGCAACGTTGTAGAAGATTTTTCCTGTGAGGTTTGTGCTGGTCAGATTAGTCTTTTACTGGGACCAACTGGTTCAGGCAAGTCCACCATTTTGAGCCTCATTAAGCCCGAGATTGCGCCTCAAGGTAGGCGAGAGGGCTCCATTATTGTTTGCGGCCAAGAGGTTTCTACGATGACGCAGGCGCAATCCGTAGACACCATTGCATTTGTGCCGCAAGCCACTTCACAAGAACTTGTGTGTGAGACACCTTTGAAAGAGCTGGCTTTTGGCCTGGAAAATCGAGGCGTTTCAGAGAAAGAAATGCGCCGACGTATTTTTGAGACGGTCAGTTTCTTTGGCATGGAATCGCTCTTGCATAAACGCTGCAACGAGCTTTCCGGGGGAGAACAGCAGCTAGTGGCCCTTGCTGCAGCGCTTGTCATGCGCCCAAAGCTGCTTTTGCTGGATGAGCCAACCTCGCAGCTGGATCCGTTTGCGCTGAAGAGTTTCACCGCGCTCCTGGAGCGAGTGGCGCGCGAGCTCAACGTTGCCGTGCTTGTTGCCACTCACGACGTTGCCGCGTTTGAGCACCTCGCAGATGCCTGCATCTGTCTTGGTGGCGAGAAACCCGATGCACTCCAAGCAAACTGCTCTTCTCGCCAGGCGCTCTGTCCTCGCAGTTCCGCGCCAAACCAAGCATCCACCGTGGCCGACAACTCGCCCGTGCTCGAGTTCAGCGCCGTGACGTTTGCATATCCTCAGAGCGAACAGTTGGTACTCAGCAAGTGCTCGCTTGAGGTCACGGGGCGAGAAATTCGTGCGCTCGTAGGCGGCAACGGCTCAGGTAAGTCAACGCTGCTAAAGCTTGCAGCAGGTATTCTTCGTCCAAGGAGGGGCTGCGTCTACAACCAGCTCCAACAGTCCCAGGGGTATATTCCGCAAAATCCTGAGCTGCTCTTTACCTGTCAAAGTGCGGGCGAGGAGCTTACCCAGTGGCAGCAGAGCGGCGCCTATTCTGACCAGGATATTCAAGACCTTCTGAAAGCTTCGGGACTTCTTGCTCGTACAACATATCAGAAGCTTATATCTTCTCATCCATACGACTTGTCTGGCGG
>JABZHD010000207.1 GCA_015259045.1 Atopobium sp.
CACGTTATATAAAAGTGGGAAAGTAATGAAACTAGGAAATTAATGGAGCGGCGGACGGGACTCGAACCCGCAACAGTCAGCTTGGAAGGCTGATGCTCTACCAATTGAACTACCGCCGCAAGGGTAAAGCAAAAAGAAAAATGGTCGGGGTGACTGGATTCGAACCAGCGACCCACTGCTCCCAAAGCAGTTGCGCTACCAAGCTGCGCTACACCCCGAGCCGAGAGAAAAGTATAGGTGACAAATCGCCCAAGAGCAAGAATAAATTGCAATCTTTTTGAACTAATTTTTCGTATCTCAGATTTTTCTATTTTGTTATGTAATCGAAACATTGGATGACTATGCTATTCGTAACCACTTCGAAAGGGGTTTCATGAGCTATTCATCTAAGGTAATCGCACAGCTTGAAGAGCGTTACGCAGATCAGCCTGAGTTTATCCAGGCAGCAAAAGAAGTTCTTACTACCATTCAACCTGCACTTGATGCACATCCTGAGTTCGAAAAAGCCGCTTTGCTTGAACGTCTTGTTGAGCCAGAGCGCATTGTTATGTTCCGAGTTCCATGGATTGATGACGCTGGCAATGTTCAGGTCAATCGCGGATACCGCATCGAGTTTAACTCTGCAATTGGACCTTACAAGGGCGGCCTCCGTCTCCATCCAACCGTTAACCTGTCTATCTTGAAGTTCCTCGGCTTTGAGCAAATCTTCAAGAACTCTCTGACCACGCTTCCCATGGGTGGCGGCAAGGGCGGCTCCGACTTCGATCCAAAGGGTAAGTCTGCCCGCGAGATTATGGCGTTCTGCCAGTCCTTTATGACTGAGCTTGCTCGTCACATTGGTCCAAACACCGACGTTCCAGCTGGTGACATTGGCACTGGCGCGCGCGAGATTGGCTACATGTTTGGCCAGTACAAGCGCCTTCGCAACGAGTGGACCGGCGTCCTGACCGGCAAAGGCCTCTCCTTCGGCGGCTCCCTTGCTCGCACCGAGGCAACCGGCTACGGCGCGGTTTACTTCCTCACCCACATGCTTGCCGAGAAGAACGATTCGCTCGCAGGTAAAACGGTCTGCATCTCGGGTTCCGGAAACGTTGCTACCTACGCTGCCCAGAAGGCACAGCAACTGGGAGCAACCGTGGTGACCGTATCTGACTCCTCAGGTTATGTTTATGACTCTGAGGGTATTGACGTTGAGCTGCTGAAAGACGTCAAGGAGGTTCGCCGCGCCCGCATCAAGGAGTACGCCGACGCACGTCCTTCCGCTACTTTCTTCCCAGGCGAGCGTCCTTGGAGCCAGAAGTGCGACATCGCCATGCCATGCGCAACTCAGAACGAGCTCGAGCTTGCTGACGTGCAGAAACTTGTTGCTAACGGCACCAAGTACGTCGTTGAGGGCGCTAACATGCCAACCACCCTCGAGGCAACCAATTACCTCATCGAAAACGGCGTCTTCTTCGCACCTGGCAAGGCTGCAAACGCAGGTGGCGTAGCTGTTTCCGGTCTTGAGATGTCCCAGAACGCCGAGCACCTTTCCTGGACGTTTGAGGAGGTAGACTCCAAGTTGCAGGGAATTATGGAGAGCATCTACACTGCTGCTTCAGAGGCCGCAGCAACGTATGGCCACCCCGGAAACCTGGTTTTTGGCGCAAACATTGCCGGCTTCCTCAAGGTAGCAAACGCAATGATGGCGCAGGGTGTCTGCTAGTTTGCATCGCATTTGGCGAGAAACCCGTTGTTGCAGCACGTATTTGAGTTAACTACATCGTTGGCTTTAACGTAAGATTTAAAAGGACCTTGGTCTGAACTGCCTCCCATTTCTTGGACATAAGAAATGGGAGGCAGTTCATATG
>JABZHD010000208.1 GCA_015259045.1 Atopobium sp.
GGACGAGCAATGCCCTGAAGGATTGGACCGTATGCCTCAGCACCACTGAAGCGCTGAACAAGCTTGTAGCCAATGTTGCCAGCCTCAAGGTTAGGGAAGACCAGGATGTTTGCGTTTCCTGCTACCTTAGAGAATGGAGCCTTGAGCTTACCAACCTCAGGAACAAGAGCTGCGTCAAGCTGAAGATCGCCGTCGAGTGCTAGCTCAGCGTTCTTCTCGTGAGCAAGCTTTGTGGCCTCCTGGACCTTCTCGGCAGTTGCGCCGCCAGCAGAGCCCATAGTGGAGTAGGAGAGCATGGCAACGCGAGGCTCGTCGCTCATGAATGCGCGCCAAGAATCAGCGGAAGCAAGAGCAATCTCGGAGAGCTCCTCTGCAGATGGATCAATGTTAAGGCCGCAGTCAGCAAAGAGCAGAGTGCCGTCCTCGCCAAAGTCAGTTGAAGTGCTCATGATAAAGAATGCAGAAACAAGCTTGGTACCAGGAGCGGTCTTGATGATCTGCAGTGCAGGTCTCAAGGTGTTTGCGGTGGAGTGGCAAGCACCAGAAACCAGGCCGTCAGCATCGCCCATTTTGACCATCATGGTTGCAAAATAGGTAGCGTCGTTCATCTGCTTGCGAGCTTCCTCAATGGTGACGCCCTTGCGAGCACGAAGTTCAGCAAACTTCTGAGCATATGCCTCATGGCGCTCGTCAGTAGCAGGGTCTACTACCGTTGCGCCTGGAACATTAATCTGCTCAGGATCGCCCAGAATAATGACCTTTGCAATACCTTCTGCAACAATCTTCTGAGCTGCATCGATGGTACGCTGGTCCTCGCCCTCTGGAAGAACAATAGTCTTTACGTCGGACTTAGCGGTTTCTTTCATACGGTCAAGAAACTTGCTCATATGTCGTGCTCCAATCATACTTTGACATCTGTGCCTCGTTGAATTTTGCACTTCTCAGCTTGTAGTTTGTATAAAAGCTAGACACAAAAAGCTAAGAAATGCATTTTCATACCAGTTGCATATTTTACGCCTAACGGCAGAGCTTTGCGCCCCGCGTGGCTCACTTTATAGACGCGTGTTAAAATGAGTGAAGTTTCACATACAAATCCTGCGCACTTAGGCGCACACGGAGGTTTACATGTCTATCAATCATGGTCTTCCTGTCGGTTTTAACCTCGACAACTACGATGTTATTGTTGTTGGAGCTGGCTATGCAGGCGCAGTTGTTGCTCGTCGTATGGCAGAAAACTGCAATTCAAAGGTTGCAATCTTTGAGCGCAGAAACCACATTGCCGGCAACGCTTACGATCGCCTTGATGACGCAGGCGTTCTTGTTCACGAGTACGGTCCACACATCTATCACACCATGAGTGACCGCGTTCACCAGTTCCTCTCGCGCTTTACTGATTGGACTGACTACCAGCACAAGGTTCTGGCTAACATTAACGGCCAGCTGATGCCGGTTCCTTTTAACCACCAGTCTTTGAAGCTTGCCTTTGGAGAAGAGCGTGGCGAGAAACTCTATCAGAAGCTGGTTCTTACGTTTGGTGAGAACGTCAAAGTTCCTATCATGGAGCTTCGCGAGAAGAACGATCCAGATTTGGAAGAGATTGCTGACTACGTTTATGAGAACGTCTTCCTGCACTACACCATGAAGCAGTGGGGTAAGACTCCAGACCAGATTGACAAGTCCATCACAGGTCGCGTTCCAATCTTTGTCGGCGATGATGATCGTTACTTCCCAGGTGCAACCTATCAGGGCATGCCAAAAGAGGGCTACACCAAGCTCTTTGAGAACATGCTTGACCATGATTTGATTGACGTCTTCCTAGATGT
>JABZHD010000209.1 GCA_015259045.1 Atopobium sp.
GGCTGGGGCTATGCATTTTCATTGGTATCGTCGCCCTGATCATCATGATTCTGAGTGCTTTGTCTGGATTAAATGATTCAGGCCCGTCGAGGACCCTGAACGCTGAACGCTCTTATGCAGTACTGGAACTAGCCTCGAGAACTCAGAACCTTGAACACGAAAAGCCCCGCTCCTCATGTGAACTGCGCCCCGAAACTTGGACGCTATAAATAATAGCCGCTATGCGGCCTCCTGCAGGGCCTGAACCCGGTACTCCACCGGAGTCAGGCCCCTAAGCTTTACCTGACGCCTTACTGTATTCCAATGCGTAATGTACGCATCGAGGTCAGCTTTGAAACTCTCAAAGGTTAGCCAGTCCTGGCCACGAAAAAACTCGTCCTTAAGATGTCCAAAGACCTGCTCAGTGGCACCATTGTCGATGCAGTTACCTTTGCGTGACATACTCTGAATAAAACCATTATCAGCAAGCGTTCTGACGTAGAACTCGTGCTGATACTGCCACCCCATATCCGAATGCAAAATCGGCTTAGCTCCCTCGGGTTTGGCATCCACGAGTACCTGAAGCATCTCTTGCTGCTGGGCAAGATTAGGGCACATCGAGATGGAATAGGCGACAATCTCCTTGCTAGCAAAGTCATAAACCGGAGCGAGATAGGCCTTACCGAAGGAGAGCTTAAACTCGGTAACATCGGTACCCAACTTCTGCCAAGGACCAGTCGCCGTGAAGTTGCGACCGATGATGTTCTCAAAACTTTGCCCCGCCTCCCCCTTGTAGGAGTTGTACCTGTGGTAGGGCCTCTGGCGGCGTATACCGCAGCGCAGCCCCATCTGACGCATCATCTTCAAGACCGTCTTATCAGCGATACGCACCCCTTCCTCAGCACGCAGACACATAGCTACCTGCCTGTGACCGCACCCGTTGGGGGTACGTGAAAAGATCTGGGCGACCTTGGGACGTAGCTGCACTCTGGTTGGCTGCTGGGGATGAGCCAACGCGTAGTAGTAGCTCGACCTGGCAAGGCCTGCCGCCTCAAGGAGATCGTACAGCTTGTGACCGCGCCCTGAAAGCTCAGCGACCACTAGGGCTTTGTCCCGGTTTGGGAGCGCTTCTGCGCCTTCAGGGCAATCGATTTTTTTAGGTACGCCACCTGTGCCTCAAGCTTGCGCACACGCTCGGCGAGTTCCTCCTCACGCGTTGGTGGCACCGCCCGCACTGACCCCTTCGGCCTGCCCTTGGGCTTAGGCTTAAGTGCCTGCGCGCCGCCCTGGCGGTACAGCCTGCACCACTGCTTTAACGGTGTTGCGCTTGCAATACCGAAGCGCACCATCGCCTCGGGCTTACTCATTCCACCATCAACCACGGCCTTCGCTGCGGCGACCTTGGTCTCGTAGTCGTATTTGGTGTGCTTTACTCCCATGGCAAGAAGCCCGCCCTTCCCGATGACGCGGTACATTTTCTGCCACTCTCTCACAGTCGCGGCAGACATACCAAGCCTGCTGGCGGTCAAATCATAGCCTAATCCTTTCTCAAACATTTCCGCTGCTTGCTTTCGAAGCAAACGGTCATGCCTTAATCCCAGGTTCATAGACATGAAAAGCCTCCTGTTTCTTGGACTTTATTTTCGTTGTCCAAGAAACGGGAGGCAGTTCATCAGACCCGGGGGCTTTCCATATGTCGTTTTAGGAGTCAGAACCGTCAGCGGTACCGGTCGCCTCCGCAACCTTCTGCGCACGAATACGCGGCTCCTTACCCTGCACCTTCACCTCCAGGAACTCGCCCACATGGCGAATCTCCATG
>JABZHD010000020.1 GCA_015259045.1 Atopobium sp.
TCACCATTCTTCGAGCAATTCTTGTACGGAACCAGTGCTGCTTCGCGGCACAAAAAATCCCAGCACCGCTAGGTGCTGGGATTTTGTGCTTGAACTGTAGAACTTATTAAGCAGTCTCAACAACTTCCTCAGAAGCGTTGTCCTTCTTAGCAAAGTGCTCAGCAACGTAACCAGTGATCAAAGGAGTCAGGATTGCAGTAACAATAACTGCAGCTGCTACCTGTGCGTTTGCTGTTGCAAGAACAGCACCGCCATACAGGGCTGGGTTAGCCTCTGCCATAGCAGCAGGTGTAAGTGCATTTGCACCTGCGCAGGAAGAAATAGCAACACCAGCAATACCAGATCCGCCAGTTGCACGATCAACAAAGTAGTTGATAAAGCCACCGCAAACGGAGCAGATAACTCCAAGCAGAATACCTGCAGGACCAGCCATGATGAGGGAATCAAACTTCATAGTAGTTCCCATAGCAAAGAAGGTCATAACAATAATAGCTGGCAGCGCGCTTGTGAGCATCTTTTTCATGGATGGGAAGAAGTTGCCAAGCAGAATACCAATAATAATTGGCAGAACTGCACCAAGCAAAGACCAGTTGATTGGGGACTGACCAGTTGCACCAAGAGCAAGCATGGTAACTGGAGGGCCAACTACCAGCGTAGTAATTGCAACTGCACCCTGCTCATACTCGTTGCCATAATCAGCCATCAGGCCTGCATACATGGAGTTGTTTGCACCAGAGCAAGCAGCAAGGATAACCATAGAAGACAGGCCAAGCAGGTTGTCGTTCAAGAAGAACAGAACGGCCAGACCAAGAGCAACGCAGAAGATTACCTTAGAAATGATGATGATTGCACCGCGAAGTGCAGCCTTAGGTGCGCTCTTGAACGAAATTGTTGCACCAACACACAACATGAAAGCGCCAACCAAAGCAGCAGTACCTTTAACGGTCATTGCGGCAGTAAAGCTACCAAGCGTTGGAAAAACGTCTGGAAAAACTGTGTTCATGAAAACGCCGAGCAACAGTGGTACCAGGATGTTTGCACCTGGAATGCGGCCCAGAGCCTTAAATGGGTGCTGGATGGAGATTGGTTCTTTTTCAGCCATGTACTCCACCTAGTCCATTACGATGCCGCCATCGCAGTCGCCAATCTCACCGTTGACGAAGCTAGCAGCGTCGGAAGCAAAGAACAGAATCATCTGAGCTGGCTCAGATGGCTGAGCAGGACGGCCCAAAGGAATGATGCTGATGACCTTGTTGTACTTCTCAGGATCGTTGGAAAGTGCAGTGGTCATGCCAGTAATGGTGAAGGATGGGCAGACAGCGTTACAAGAGATGCCGTACTTACCGCCCTCTTTAGCGATAGCCTTGGTGAATCCGTTAACACCAGCCTTGGAAGCAGCGTAAGCAACGGTGCCAAGCAGGCCGCCGCCAATCTTACCAGCAACAGAAGAAACGTTGACGATGCGAGCGCCGCCACGGTCAATGAAGTGCTGCCAGAGAGCATGGGTCAGGTTGTAAGTACCAGTAAGGTTGGTGTTGATAGTCTTAGCCCACTCAACATCGTCGACCTCTGCAAAAGGAACAGTGCTTACGCGACCTGCGCAGTTGATAAGAACGTTAACGTCGCCGCACTCTTCAAGAATGCGAGCAACAGTCTTCTTAACTGCCTCGCCATCAGAAATGTCCATGAAGAAGAAATAGTTTCCCTCGCCAAGTTCCTGAACAAACTTCTGGCCAACCTCCTCCTTATCGAAAGAGCAAACAACTACGTGTCCGCCACCTGCGACGACACCCTTGGAAATCTCAGCGCCGATACCTGAGTTACCGCCGGTGACCAGTACGAGCTTACCGGTAAAATCAAATGCCATGCTCTTCTCCTTTGAATCTACGAGCACAAACCATTAGGAAACAACTAAATCATACCTGCATTTACGTAACAAATAAAAGAAAAATTATCTTCAGAAACACACTTTTTCATCGATATATTGCCTAGACAAAATAATTGTTATAAATGAACCTCAATTTAAACAATTAGCTCTTAACAATCCTCTTTCAAATGTCGCAAGTTTCACAGAGTAATTACGCAACGCACAGTAACTCCGCAACGCACAGTAACTCCGATATGCTCGGCAACTCCGATACGCGTAGTGCATCCAAAACACACCTTGTCATCACAGGTCATTTTATCACAAAGTTAGACATGGTTAACTTATAAGCATACAATAGGGTGAGAAACCCTTAGTACCCTTCGATCTTTTGGAAAGAGGTCGCTATGAAGCATCTCTCTGCGCGCGCTCCACTGGGCTTGCGCGCATATTTTACCAGCGCCGCAAAGTCAACCAGTTCCGTACGCTCTTCTGCACCAGCGTGCTCTCCCAGCGCTACACGCACAGGCGTCGCACAGCGCAGCTCAACTATGACCCGCAGATCGGCACTCACCTTGCTCGGCGTAAGCTCTGCGGCTACCATCGCTTCTCTCGCCGCATGTAGCCCACGCGATTCTGCAGCCAACTCAAGCTCCGCGCAAAACCAAAACTCCTCGACTCCCCTCGTCTTAACCACCTTCACCGTGATCCAAGACATGGCTTCTCGCGTTGCGGGCGAGTTTTGCCAGGTAGAATCCATCACCAAGGCCGGTGCCGAAATCCACGACTACGAGCCTACGCCCGACGACCTCAAGCGTGCGCAAAAGGCCCAGCTCATCCTCAACAACGGGCTGGGGCTTGAGCGCTGGTTTGAGCGCTTCGTCGATGACTCGCCTGCTCAACGCGCCGACCTCAGCGAAGGCATCACCGCCATCCCCATCGCCGAGGGCGACTACCAGGGTCAGGCCAATCCGCACGCGTGGATGTCGCCCGCAAACGGCAAGATCTATGTCGAGAATATCGTCCGCGCGCTGAGCAACCTTGTCCCTGACCACGCCAAGGACTTCGAAGCCAACGGCGACGCATACAAAAAGGAGCTCGACAACATCTCCTCTCACCTGATTGAGGAGCTTAGCGCCCTGCCGGAGAGCCAGCGCACGCTTGTGACCTGCGAGGGAGCGTTCTCGTACCTGTGCCGCGACACCAACATGAAGGAGCTCTACCTTTGGGCCGTTAACGCCGCTGATGAAGGCACTCCGCAGCAGATCGCAAAGGTCGTCGAGACCGTAAAAGCCCAGCAAATTCCTGCGGTGTTCTGCGAGTCCACGGTAAGCCCCAAGGCAATGCAGCAGGTAGCCGACGAGACGGGCGCTATCCTCAAAACTGACGAGAAGAACATCTTGTACGTAGACTCTCTCTCGGAAGCCGACGGCCCCGTGCCCACCTATCTTGACCTGCTGCAACACGACGCAGACGCAATCGTATCTGGTCTCATAGGAAGGTAATTGTTCGATGAATCTTTGTGTTTCAAAACTTTGCGCCTGGTACGAGAAAAAAGACCGCGAGAAACCCATCATTTATGACGTGAATTTCTCGCTTTCAACAGGAGATCTTTGCGCACTTGTTGGCGTCAATGGCGCCGGTAAATCTACGCTCTTCAAAGCACTGATGGACACCATCGCATGGGAGGGTTCACTTACTTGGGGCAAGCAACCTCTTTCACAGGCTCGCAAGCAGGGCAAAGTAGCCTACGTTCCTCAAACGGAGGCAATTGACGCGACGTTTCCGCTGCTCGTAAAAGACGTTGTTATGCAGGGAAGATATGTTCATCAGGGCTGGATGCGCATACCTTCCACTCAGGACAAAGAGCTGGTTGCCCAGGCACTTGAACGCGTTAACCTGGCCGACCTTGCAGATCGTCCACTTGCCCAACTCTCGGGCGGACAAAGAAAGCGTGTTTTTGTGGCACGCGGAATAGCGCAAGCTGCTGAGCTGGTATTTCTCGACGAACCGTTTGCGGGAGTAGACGCTCGCTCTGAGGCCATCATCACTGAACAGCTCAATAACCTCAGTAAAGAAGGCAAAACATTGCTCGTTTCAATTCACGACATCAATTTGGCCCAGCAAAAATTCCCGCTCTGCCTGGTCATCAATAAAACCATAACCGCACAGGGTCCTTCGAAAGAAATTCTTTCTGGAGACGCCCTCCTGCAGAACCTTGGTATTTCCGAAGATACCCACATTGAGGAGGTGCTCCATGCCTGAGGTAGACATTCTCCAATACGCATTCATGCAGCGAGCGCTCATCACCGGAATTGCAACCGCCATAGTCTGCGGGCTTTTGAGCTGCTGGATCACACACATGGGATGGTCGCTTATGGGCGACGCCATCTCGCATTCTATTCTCCCAGGCGTGGTCATTGCTCACCTGTTGGGGCTTCCCTATCTGGTGGGAGCACTTGTGTTTGCTCTCATTACCGTGGTGTTGGTCGGACAAGTCAAAAAGAGTCAAATTGTGCGCCCTGATACTGCTATCGGCATTGTATTTACAACGTTTTTTGCACTAGGAACAGTTCTCATATCCAAGGTTCCAAGCCAAATTAACCTCTCGCATATACTCTTCGGAAACCTTTTGGGGGTCACTACTCCCGATATGCTGCAAGTTCTTTGTATTGGCCTACCTATTGCTATCTTGCTTATCCTTAAAAACAAGGACCTGACCTTGCTTTCATTTGATCCCACACAGGTTCAAGCAATCGGTCTTTCTACTAAAACACTCACTTCATTTTTGCTTGTTGCCCTAGCCCTCGCAATTGTCATATCGCTCCAGGCAGTTGGCGTCATTTTGTCAGTCTCGCTGCTTATTGTTCCGGGTGCCTGCGCAAGGCTTCTTACCAATCAGATGCGGCATATGCTCTGGATTTCTCCACTTATTGCCACGATTAGCGTTTTGATTGGAATAACAGGCAGTTATTACTTAGACGCCTCTTCTGGAGGAATGATTGGACTCACTCTCGGTGTGGTTTTTTGTATCATTTTTATACTAAAGAGTTTACCTGAGCTTACTTTTGGACATATACTAGACAAGAACTAAGAAAGGAGACCAATGCATACACTCAACACTTCAGAAGCCCAGCTCGCTCGCGCAACTCGTGCGCAAAAGCTCTTGCACAGGCAAGCCTCAGCGGCTCTCAGAACATCCATTGGTCTTATGGTCGGAGCTCTTCTTATCGCAATTATCCATTAAGGCTTCATCTCATAAATCACCCAAATTTGGCGAGAAACCCCTTCTATTCAAAGGGTTTCTCGCTAAATTTTTATATAAGTATTTGAACGAGAATGCCCACAGACACCGACGCAAGATTAGACAAGATTGAAAGTGTCCATGGAGCATCGCTTACTTTTTTAAGCTGGTAAATCAAACCTTCGACAACAATAACGGCCAGCTCAACCGCTATGACGCACGCCCAATACTGAGCGTCGTTAGCAACCACATTAACAAGGGTGCTTGTGATAAAAACAGCGATTGGATTGGTAAGCACCTGTGCAGCCACAACAATCAGCAGCGCATGATTGTCTTTAACGCCAAGCGATTTTGCGACAATAAGCTCAACAGTAATAGTCAGAATCAGACAAAACGCGAATATTGGAATAACGGTCATCAAATACGGCAATAAAAATATTTGGTCGTCCATGCCATTAGCCTTCTACTTGTTTGCCTTCAGCAGCAAGATAGTCTTCAGCCACACACTCATCTTCAACCGCAAGCTCATCAACCTGATCAGATAGCTCTGCGATTAGAGCATCTTCCCCTGCAGTCTCAGCAGCCTGTGCTGCTTGGAGCATGCGCTCATGTCCAAATGGACCCGTAACCACAGTGTCTTTGACCAAAGTCAGACTTACACCCAAAGCGAGTGCTGAAATCAGACTCATAGCAGAAAGCACCAAAGGATGCTCCAAGCGAAGTCCCAAAAGCGCAGGTAAAGCACCTATTGCCAAAGAGAAGCTAGCCAAGCCAAATGCGGTTCCTTTTGCCTCATGCAAAATGTTGGACAAAGAAGCCAGCGTGATCGCCATTGTAAAGTTAAAGAAAAACACAGCTAGGAGGCCCATAAGAGGCATCTCCCATGAGGGCACAAACAAGGTGGCTGCAACAATGAGCGAGAAGATCGCTGTAGTTCTAAAACCAATGCGGTCGGCAACCATTCCGCCAAGGGCTTTACCTGCAAATACACCAAAAATGCTTAAAGCCAACAGGAGCATTTCGCTCTTCCAAGGAAATGCCATGACCATGCCGGTGTAGCTTCTGAGCGCAACCACAAAGCAGAGCAGGAAGATTGCAAGCAAAGTGCGAGACGAAAACTCAGGAATGGCAAAGGGAGCGTTATATATATTCCAATACTTTTTATTAACCTTTTGCACCACTCGGGTAATGCTTGCGCATAAGAACAGCAGAACAAGCAGGGAAAACGCAACTTGAAGTCTTCCGTACTGTGCGCTAAACGTGCCTAAAAACACTCCTACGGCACCCGTCGCAATAAAGATTCCCGATGGCCCTGCATGTTTTTGCGAGATGTTAAGTACGCAAAGTCCTCCTGCGCAATGGAAGAGTGCATTTCCAGCAGCAAGCAACAAAACAGCAAGCCACTCAAAGAACGCAACAGGAACAAGTGAAAGCAAAACTCCGCCACCAACCAGCGCATATGAGAGCATCGCAGCAAGTGAGTTTTTATCTAGCTTGTCCAGGGCAATACCAACTGGCAGCTGAAACGCAAAAGCAACAACGTCATAGAGCAGAATGCTCAGCGCAATCAATTCAAGCGAGTCTTGGCCAGACCCTCCCAACACTCGGCTTACCGCGCAGAGCATGGTAGATACGCATGCAAAGTCAACTACAAAATGACACAACGCAAATGCAAAAGTAGTGACTTCTTTTTTGGGGAGAAGTTCCTGTGTTGTAGACAAGGTTTTACCTGGGTCGCCTTATGATCATGATGACAGCAATTACTACTGCAAGAATAGAAATTGCAGCCACGACCAGGAAACTAGAATCCCTCTCAATGTTTGGCGTAGAAATAACATCAGCTAATGCAATGACTGGAAGCGCAAATGCCATTACAAATGTGCAGGCAGCAAGCATAATTTTGTGAGCTGATTCCAAACCAGAACGTAGATGACGATACAGTGACATAGTACCTCCCTCATCAACTTTTTAATATTTTACCAGCATGCACGCCATGCTCCAAATACACTCCCGTAAACGGCAGAAAAAAGCGCCCGACAAATGTCAGGCGCTGTGCAATTAAGCAAACTTTTAACCTAATTCTGATTAGTTTTCAGCCTTCTTGATCTTCTCGCCAAGTTTTTTGTCAATGACGACGTAGAGGTAGCCCAGGGCAACAAAGACAACAATCAGGATCACAATGGTCAAAGCAACTGTTGGGACTCCTAGCTTGTCAAAGTCCATAAATCCATAAGGCCAGCGAGACTTCTCTTTAATCTGCACGCCAAAGCCCAGGACCAAAACAATAATATACGCAAAATACGTGAGCGGATACAAAGGCCAGATCAGAGGCTCTTTGAAGCCCATAGTTGGCTTCTCGTCAAAGAGCAGCCAGTCCAAAACGGCGCAGATAGGAATCACATCATGCAGAATAAAATTGTTGAACTTAAAGACGCCGTTAACAAAGACCTCGCCGTGATCAAGCAGGAAATAAGCTACCAGGCCAGTTACGGTAATGCCCAGCATAAGCGTGTGTTTGACCGTTGGCATCCATGGCTTCTGAGCGGTCTCGGGATGCTTGTAAGCCTGGAACAGCGCACCCCAGAAATAGGCAACAAGCAGCAGGTTAGAGATATTAGTAAAGTAATACAAGAAAGAAACGCGGAAGTTCATTCGGAAGACGCCCGCAGAATCACACAGCACAAAGGTGCCAATCACAGCAATAAATAGCTTAAAAATAAATGACGCTTTCTTAGATTTAATCAACGCAGTGCCTCCTTCTGTAAAGCGAGAGGTCACTGTAAACCTAGCGCGCCGCGACAAAAATACGTAATTCTCAGAGTTAACAGTTATGTTTCAAATGAAAAAGATTCAAAAAAAATGCGGTCTTCTCACTTTTGGCGAGAAGACCGTGAAATGGCGAGAAAATCGCAGATGTCCAAGGTGTACAGGGTCAACTAGGACTTCGTTACTGAAGCGCGTGCTTAATCACAAGAATTGGATGGTGCAGCAAAAGTCGAGGGCCAGCAGTTCTCATAACTTCTTGGACACGAGCGCGCATCTCTTTGCTATAGCAATGTGATTTGCATTTTGAGCAAAACGTCTTTGTCTCAATGTGAGGACAGCGGTCCACACGCGTATGCGCATACTTCTCAAGCTCAGCACACTCGTCGCACAGAGGTTCGTGGGCTTTGGTGCGATGGCACTTCTCGCAATAAAAACGAATCATGAGCGAAATAAGATCTTTTTCTTTTTGACGTTTCTGCGCAATTTCTTCAGGTGTCATCAGCTCACTCGTCCCCCATCAACGGTGTAAACAACATCTGCAATTCCCATGGTAGAAGCCCTATGAGAGACAAGAACCACGGATTTGCGCTCAGTTTCTTTATCAAGCGAGCGCAAGATAATAGCCTCGTTTAGGCTGTCTAGGTTACTGGTTGGCTCGTCAAGCAACATGAGTGGCGCGTCATGCAAGAAAGCGCGTGCAAGGCCAATGCGCTGGCGCTCTCCGCCAGAAAGTGAGTCGCCAAGCTCTGCAACAGGCGTATCGTAGCCCTGAGGCAGCGTGGAAATGTACTCGTGAATTGAAGCTTTTTTGCACGCCTCAACAATCTCTTCATCCGTTGCATCAAGCTTTGCAATGCGGAGATTGTTCTTAATGGAATCGTGATACAGATGCGTATCCTGCGTCATGTAACTCTCAAGATCACGCAGGTTAGAGGTATTAATCTGCTCCAAAGGGGTTCCAGAAATTTCAATGGCATCAGGTGTTGCTGGCCAGAAACGCATCAAAAGTTTTAGCAGCGTAGACTTGCCTGAGCCGCTTTTTCCCACAATTCCCACAATCTTATCGGTAGGAATATCCACGGAAATGTTGTCCAGAATTTGCTCGTTATCGTACGCAAATGAGAGCTCAGAGACATGCACGCCTTCATAGGAGATGTCTTTTTGGTCCACTACGTCTTCAACCAGGGGTTTCTCGTCCAGAATATCCAAAACACGATTACCCGCAGCAAACGTACTGGTCAGGGTTGTACCCAGTGCTGCCAAAGCCACAACAGGTCCAAACGAGCTCATCAGTGCAATGGTGACAATGAAAGCTTCATTCATAAGAATCTGCTGGTTATAGGCCAGGTAGAACGAACTAAAGAACATAACAAGGCCGGAGAGCAAAATAACCGTTGACGTAACGGCATCGTTGACACCAAATGCCTTCTTAACTGCCTGCTGTCTGTCGCTTAACTGATCAGCAAGTTGACTTGTTTCCTTAATCATCTGCTTACCAGTGTTATATTGCAGAATCTCGTCAAGTCCGCGCAGGTTATCAAGGGTAACTGTAGACAGCTTGCCCGCAAGATCTCTTGCCTCAGCAGAGTCTTGCTCGGAGCGCTTAGACATAGCAAGCGGAATTGCCACGCCAACTACCAGGTAAGAAACAAGTGCAATAACACCCAAAATCCAGTTGGTGCTGCCAACAATAAACCACACCATTACAATGCAGAACACAACCGCAATGCAGATAGGCGAGATAGTGTGTGCGTAGAAAACCTCAAGCAGCTCAATGTCTGAGGTGATAACACTCATCAGATTGCCCTTATTTTTGACCTCAAGCTTTGCAGGGGCAAGCTTTCTGAGCGCCGTGAACACACGGTCTCTAATAAGCGCAAGCAGTTTAAACGCAATAAAGTGGTTGCATTCCTGCTCGGCATAGCGCAGCAGACCGCGGACCAGGGCAAACAAAAGCATGCCACCAAAAAGCAACGCCATAGGAGAAGATGAAGCAAAGCCCATAGCACTGAGCAGCGCATATGCTCCAAAAATGCTGATAAACGTGGCGGCAAGGTTACCTAAGACTCCCATCAAAATTGCAAATATCATAAAACCGGCCAGCGGACGAACCAGCCCCACCAGTCTCAGCATAATAGTGAGCGCACTACGGCGAGAAGTACGTGCAGTTGTGGCGCTGTTCTTAACTTCTGTTTTCATTACGCCTCAACTCCTTTCACATAATTCTCAAGCTCGGTCTGGGCCCGCGTCATTCGTTTGTACTCGTCATTTATTGCAAGCAACTCTTGGTGCGTTCCACTTCCAACAACGCGACCATGCTGCATAACAACAATCTGATCAGCATTTTTAACGTTTACTAAGCGGTGAGAAATTACCAGCACCATCTTTGTCTGAGCAAGCTGGTGAACCTGCTGCATAATCACGTCTTCACTCTCAACATCAATATTTGAAGTAGCTTCATCAAAGATGTACATCTGGCTATTGTGAAGCAGGGCTCTGGCCAGTGCTAATCTCTGACGCTGACCACCAGACAAGTTGGAGCCCTTCTCGGCAACTGGCGCGTCAAGTCCACCCAAAGACTTTACGAACTCAGCAAGATTGACCTGTTCAAGGGCATGCCAGAGCTGTTCTTCAGTTGCCTCTGGATTACCCATGGCAAGGTTAGAGCGAACACTTCCCATAAAGAGATGTGCTTGATGACCAATATACGTAACGTTTTGAAGCAAATTCTGGTCAGAAATATCTGACAAACTGGTATTTCCAAACAGAACATCGCCAGAATACGAGCGGAGTTTTCCGGTCAGAAGTGCTGCGATTGTTGATTTTCCGCAGCCTGACTCTCCTACCAGGGCATTCAAAGAGTTAGCGCGCATTCCAAAAGAAACATTCACCAAGACGGGTTTCTCGCCGTCGTAAGAGAAGGAGACATTGCGCAGCGTCAAATCACTGGACTCGGGAACGGTCCTGGTTCCCTGCTCTCGAACGGGAGTGTCAAGTAGGTCAAAAATCTTGTCTGATGCCGCCATGCCGTTCATGGCAATGTGGAAATAACTGCCCAAAAGACGCATAGGCAGGAAGAACTCAGCCGAAATCAAAATGACAAAGACGCCTTCCCACATAACGAGGAACTGGTCATTTACCTGCTGAATTGCAAGAATTGTACCAAGCGCGCTTCCACCAAATGCAACCACGTCCATCACGGTGATGGAGTTGAGCTGCATGGTTAGAACCTTCATGGTAATACGTCTAAAGTGCTCGGCTTCCTCGTTCATCTGCTTGTGTTTAAAACCATCAGCCTTGTAAATCTTTGCTGTGGTCAGACCCTGCAGGTTCTCCAAAAACGTATCGCCAAGCTGCGTATACTGGCCCCAATACTTGGACAAAAGCTTCTTTGCAAACTTCTGGATAAGAACGATGGTCATTGGAATGAGCGGCACAAATACCAGCAAAACAATGCCAACAACAGGACTAATAAAAAGCAACGTCAGGAATAGTGTCAGTGGCGCCAAAGCTGCATAGAAAAACTGTGGCAGATACTGCGCAAAATATGTCTCAAGTTGATCGACGCCTTCAACTGCCAGCTGAACAATCTCACTGGTCGCATATGAATTTTTATACGAGGGACCAAACTCTAAAAGCTTCTGATAGATTTTCTCGCGAAGGGTCTTTTTAACCCTTTTTGCTGCGTAAAAGCTTGTCTTGTGCTGAGCAAGTTTGCAGAAATACCTGATCACAATAGTAATAAGGCAGAGTGCAATAAACACCAACTGCTCTTCGAGGACAAAATAATCCATGAACAAAGCTTCTATCATTCTTGCCAGAGAGTACATAAATACAATATTGGCAAGCAGCGCAATCCACTGGTAGAGCACGGTCAAGCCAATATACTTTTTACTCTCCTCAATGAGGGCAATGAGGCGTTTGTTGATCATCATATGCAGACTTCTTTCGCTTTTCTTACAAGAAGAATCTTTAGTCCACTAACTGTTTTAATTACTTTACATGTAGTTTTGTCGTTGCATATACGAGTTTGCCTTATATAACATTTTGAATCAACACACAAAATAGCGAGAACAACTGCTATTTTTGAACACGTTCCCAGTCCGCTTTTGTGAGCATCGATATACCAAACTGCTCTTCTTTGCCTGTGTACTTATTAAAGTCTGTAAT
>JABZHD010000210.1 GCA_015259045.1 Atopobium sp.
TATCAGTTCAATCTTTGATGTGCTGACCTTCGCGCTTATGTTCTTTGTGGTCTCCCCTGCGCTTGCAGGAGGAACCTGGGCAGAACTTGCTGCAGCTGGAAACACCGCTGCTCAAGCACTCTTTATTCTGTCTTTCCAAACAGGTTGGTTCATCGAATCCATGTGGACCCAGACCTTTGTTCTCCACGCACTTAGAACTAACAAGATTCCGTTTATTCAGAGCATGCCATCGGTATCGCTGCTTGCACTCACCACCGCGGGAATTGTTGTGGTTAGCGCGCTGCCATATCTGTCCGTGTTTGCCCAGCCTTTGAGCCTTGTTGCGCTGCCTTTGTCATTCTTTGGGTGGTTAGTGGCACTCATGAGCGGGTATATGGTTCTTATCACCATAATCAAGAGCCTCTACGTCAAGCGATTTGGCTCGCTGCTTTAACCTTGCTCCAGGAAGGACCACGATGGACGTAAAAGAAGCTATGGACCAGCGCATATCTCTGCGCGCGTACGACCAAAAGCCTATTGAGCAAGAGAAACTTTCTCAGCTCCAGGAAGCCATTGACGTCGCAAATACCCAGATGGCAGAGAAAGCGCCTGATCATCCCGCAATCCTTACCATCGAAGGCCCTCACCTTGAGGACGGCACTTCCGTTCACATGAAGAACAGGTCTATTGTCGGTCCCATTTACCACTACGTAGCAGGTTATTGTGAAGACGCAATTGCCCGTGAACTCATCGGTTACTATGGCGAGAAGATCGTTCTTCTCGCCACCCAGCTGGGCATTGGTTCATGCTGGATTGCCGAGACCATGGACTGGAAGACCCTGGCTCGCGACGAGTACAAGGGCCTTAAGCTGGGCATTATTATTTCTATCGGATACGCTCCGGAGAAGATTCCGCTTAAGCAGGAGGGCATTCGTACCGCAATTCGTCTGCGTACCAAGAAGCCTGCGCAGATTATGACCGCAAACGGCCAGCCAACTGAGCCGGAGCAGATGCCTGAGTGGTTTAACCGCGGTATTAATGCGGTTTTGGCATGTCCGACCGCCATCAACAAGCTTCCCGTTGTATTTGACCTGACAGATGGCGTGGTAAGCGCATCTATGCCTAATCAGCGCCACCTTGTCCAAGACTATGACCTGGGTATCTCCAAGCTGCACTTTGCGCTTGCCGCAGACCTCAAAGGTACGTGGGAGCTTGGACAGCCTGGTCGCTTTATCGTTTCTGAGTAGCCTTCCGCGCGTAGCGCCTCCCAGCTCACAGACGTCCAACAGCGTACCTCCAGCTCACCGCAGCACCACCAACAAGAAAGGACCTCATATGGCCTGTTCCGCACAACACGTTGCAAACAAAGTTCTCTCGTCCTACCAGTGGAGACTTGCAACCAAAAAGTACGACCCTACCAAGAACGTCTCTGACGAGGACCTTGAGGTAATCCTTGAGGCTGGTCGTTTGGCACCAAGCTCCTACGGCCTGGAGCCCTGGCGCTTCTTAGTTGTTAATCTGCGAGAGGATCAGGCCTCTGAGCAGTCACTTCGCCTTAAAGAGAAACTTTACGAGCCATGCTATGGTGCTCGCGCATCCCTTAACGGCGCTCACTACCTGGTTATTCTTCTTGCTCGCAAGAACGTCAATGCAGAGTCTGCTTACGTCAAGCACATGATGCACGACATCAAGCAGCTTCCTGCAGACTTTGAACCAACCTATGCAGCTGCTTTCAAAAACTTCCAGGAGAACATGTTTAACCTGGTAGGCAACGAGCGTGCGACCTTTGACTGGGCTTGCAAGCAGACCTACAT
>JABZHD010000211.1 GCA_015259045.1 Atopobium sp.
CATGACAAGTGACTCTGGCCTTGACACACTCACACGCCTAGTCACGCTCTATCCAGACAAGGTGCTGGAGTGTGCAACACAAGACGGTGAGCTGCCCGGTGGTTGCGAGATGGTCAAGCGTGAAGTTGCTGAGTCCTGGCTTGGCACCACGCTTCGAGTTGACGCTGACAAGGTAGCAGACGCTTACCAAGGACAGCTTCCACAGCGTATTTATGGACTTCTTGGAGATGGTAAGAATGCCTAATTACAAGAATTGTCGAAACGCTAAGACAGCAGAAGAGTATCTGCTCAAATGCTTATTCCAAGCTGAAGATGAGCGAGACAAAGCAATTACGTACTGCGAGGGTGTCCGCGAAGCTGAAGAAGCACGTATCAAGGCAGCAGAAGAAGCTCAGAGAGAGCTTGAAGAGAAAGCCAAAAACGCTCCTGTCTTTGAGGTAAAAAAGACAAAGACCGTAAGCTATGAAGTAGCAGACGATTACAGGTTTTATAAAAAAGACTATGGTCTAGCAGACGTTGAAACGCTCACCAATGCGCTTAATCTCAATGATGAAGACCTGTATAAATGGGCTAATAAATCTTATCACGGAGAGAAAAGCTGGTATTCAGTTATGCCTATCAGACGTTCTGAGAAGACGTATGACTACACGCTTACGTATTGCAGCAGCGATGACGAGATTGATTTGCACACCTTCGTTTCTGAAACATATGACCCTGAGAACTTCACAGAGATTGAAACAAACGAAGTAGCAATAAATGTAATTTGTTCAATCTCTAAAGATGAAGAAATTAAAGCCTTCGCAATTACTCAGCTGCGCGGAGCATTACAGAGAGCCATTAATCGTCTTATTGAAGAAGCTGATAAAGATGAATCCTAACACTTGGAACTATTGCATTCCCGTTACCGCCGAGCGCAAACCAACTGTAGATGAAATGTACCTGCAAGCCCTAGAAGCTAAGTACAGATGCGCTGCTCTGATGAAGTCAAAAGATGTTTGGTCAAGCCCAAGCATGTATGACGAGTGTCTTAAAGATTTTGACGCAGCAATCGGGTATTACAAACGACTAGTTGAGAAGAGATCTCATGAATAACCAAGACAAAGCTGCTGAAGTGATTAGAAAACTCGCACAGGTTGCGTACTTAACTGACGGTGAAGACCTCAGCGACTTAATCGAAGGCAAAAGAGTCTATTTGTCAGGACCAATTACAGAGAAAAAGAACTATAAAGGCTTATTTTCGTTTGCTGAAGAATTTGCCAAACTGTGTGACACTTTACGTATCTTTAACCCAGCTTCTCAGATTCCAGATAGCCTTGGCTATGAGGAAGCAATGAAGCGTTGTGTTGCTGCACTTGTTGAGTATGACACGATCGTGATGTTGCCAGGATGGCATACATCAAAAGGAGCAAGGCTTGAACATGATGTTGCACTTGCCTGTGGAATGGACATTATTGACTTGACCAACTACAGGCTTGTTCAGTGCTCATGGAACACTCTTGATATTGCTCTTGCGAGGTTGCTATGAGCAAGCAGAAACAGAAAGGCACAGCGTTTGAGCGTCAAGTCGCAGAGTACCTCGCAGCTCGCTTAGGAGCTGGCATTGAGCGCAGAACAACAGCTGGCATACATGACAGAGGAGACATCGCAGGAGTGTTTTTCCGAGGTCTTCCAGTAGTTGTAGAGTGTAAGAACTGCACTCGTATGGAACTACCGAAGTGGCTCAAAGCAGCCGAGGTTGAGCGTGGTAACGCAGACGCAGAGTTCGGCGTGGTAGTTCACA
>JABZHD010000212.1 GCA_015259045.1 Atopobium sp.
GGGTCGCGCTGAGCTGCTCGATGCCATGCCGCCGTTCCTTACCGGCGGCGAGATGATTGATTCCGTCACCGAAACCAGCGCCGTTTGGGCTCCTGTTCCCGAGAAGTTTGAGGCAGGCACACAGGACGCCGCAGGTATCTACGCTACCGGCGCCGCTGTCGAATACCTCAACGGCTTGGACATGGCAAAGATCGAGAAGCGAGAAGAACTTCTCGCCAGGTACTTGGTACAGCAGCTGTGCACGCTGGACTTTGTTGACATCGTTGGCTCTAAGCTGGGACAAAATCACGTGGGCGCCGTGGCGTTTAACGTGCGCGGTGTTCATCCGCACGACGTCTCGAGCATCCTAGACATGAACAACGTTTGCATTCGCGCTGGTCATCACTGCGCCGAGCCGCTTCTGATTGAGCTGCACGAGTCCAGCACCTGCCGCGCATCTGTTGCGTTCTACAACGATAAACACGATATTGACCAGCTTATCGAGGGTCTTAACCAGGTGTGGAAGATCTTTGGCAGCGCGGTCAGCAACAAATAAACAAGGAGTTGAAATAAGTGGCAGCAAACGACCTGTATAACGCTGAGTTTATGGACCACGTTTCTCACCCCGATTACAAATACCAGATGGACAACCCAACCGTCTCCCACGAGGGCGTTAACCCTTCTTGTGGCGATGAGCTGACGTTTTCCGTGCGTATTGAGGATGGAAAGATTGCCGAGGCTGCTTTTGTGGGCAGCGGATGTGCAATTTCTCAGGCTTCGGCCGACATCATGAGCGATCTGATGATTGACCGCACCCCAGAAGAGGCTATTGAACTTTGCAAACTCTTTGGTCGCATGATTCGCGGAGAAGAGACCGACGAGGCTGTGCTTGACCAGCTGGAAGACGCCAACATTCTGCACGACATCGCTCACATGCCCGCACGCGTTAAGTGCGCCGAGCTGGCATGGCATACGCTTGAGGAAATGCTCGAGGCTCACAACAGCGGTTCCGCCGCGGCTGGCACGTCTACCACCGAGGATGACGCCGAGAGCGAGCGTGCCGAGGACGGTGCCGATAGCGAGCGTGCCAAGGACGGCGAGTAGCCGTGGCTGGAATGTTCTCTACAAAGGGAATGTACGCACTCCGCGCAATGGCTGACCTGGCCGTTCACGATGGCTGGGTCTCACTGGGCGACGTTTCCGAGCGCCAGAACATCTCGCGCAAGTACCTTGAGCAGGTCATTGCCCTGATGCACAAGGCTGGATACGTCGAGAGTCTGCGCGGAAAGGGCGGCGGCTATCGCCTCACGCGCAAGCCCGAGGACTACACGCTGGGCGAGATTCTTCGCGCAGCCGAGGGTAATCTTGCGCCTGCTAGCTGCTTGAACTGCACAAACACCACCCTCTGTCCCCAGATGGAGTCCTGCACCACCATCAATGTCTGGCGCGACCTTGGCCGCATGACCTCCAGTTTCCTGGACAGCAAGACGCTCGCGGACATCGCCCGCAACGAAGGCAACATGCACGTCTCCCCCGCCGATAATCCCACTGCTGAGTAAGCGTTTAAACTGCGCTTTTATTGTCGTGTTCGGTAAGGGGCTTCAACGTTTGATCCAAAATCGACGCAATTATGTGCCTGGAGCTGGCTTCCGTAGATTTTTGGACCTCGATTAATCCAAAAGTGAACTAATTATGTGTCGAGAAGGGCGATTTTGATCTTGAATTGTCAAAGCAAGTGCAACGTTTGGTGATGGTAGACTTCCCAAGGGCACTTCCAACCCAGACGCTTACGTG
>JABZHD010000213.1 GCA_015259045.1 Atopobium sp.
GGTTGAAGCCGCAGCTCAAGATGCATCTTTGAGGATTGAAGAGGTCGCACATAACGCATCACAGCAGGTTGATGCGATGGCTCAAAGCGCTTCGCAAAAAGTGAGCGCTGCAGCACAAAATGCTTCAGAGAAAGCAAATGCAGCTGCTCAAAAGGCAAACGCGGCAGCTCAGAATGCAACTCTTATTGCGACCAAAAAGGCTCAACAGGTTTCGCAAAAAGTCCAGGTAACTAAACAGAAACTTGACGATACCACGCAAAAAGTCAGAGACCGCTTGCCGGGTTCGTTCCCATGGGACAACTAGACGGGTTTCTCGACAGATAGTAATACCTCAGCAACTGCTGATTTCGAGTTTGGATTTGTATGTACACCATTGAAGGTAGAGTTAGATACAGCGAATGTGATGAGACGGGCAAGCTTTCCCTGGTAGGCGTTATGAACTACCTGCAGGATTGCTCGACATTCCATTCTGAAGATATTGGCCGCGGCTTTAAGCAGCTGACCAGCGAGGGATACGCTTGGGTTCTGGCAACTTGGCAGATTCAGGTTGACCGACTCCCTCAATTTGGCGAGAAGATCTGCGTGGGTACCTGGTCATATCAGATGAAGGGTCTTCAAGCTTCGAGGTCATTTGTCATTAATGATGCAGACGGCGCGACCATCGTAAAAGCTGATTCTACCTGGTATTTAATGGATATTAATGAAGGCAAGGCTGCCCGTGTTCCAGAAAGCGAGAGCGTCTACATTACTGGCGAGCCTCGCGTAGATTTGCCGCCAACTCCTCGCAAAATTGCACTTGAGGGAAACGCCGTTGATGGTCCAGCCATTCTTGTTTCTCAGCAGCACCTGGATACAAACAAGCACGTCAACAATGCTCAGTACGTGCTCATGGCCGTCGACACGCTTGTGGCCCTAGGTTATTCTCACAAGCTGCGCCGCATTGTGGTTCAGTACAGAAGCCAGGCGCACTTGGGCGATACCATTACTCCCCAGGTATACACCGATGAGACGGGTTTCTCGGTAGTGCTTAAAGATACCGAGAGTTCCACCGTTTTTGCAACAGTCAGGCTGGAGGGATAACATGGCCGAGGCCAAAACAGTCAATGTAGCTGCGGCTATCTTCTATAAAGACAACAAAATTCTTGCCGCTTGTAGAGCTGATGCGGATAATGCTGACTTCTGGGAGTTTCCTGGCGGAAAAGTTGAGGCTGGAGAAACCTCAGAGCAGGCGCTGCGTCGAGAAATTCAGGAGAGCTGCACTGTAGCGTGCAAGCAGCGTTTTTCTACGACACGGTAGCTTACTCCTACCCTACCTTTGACCTGCATATGGATTGTTATGTCTGCACGCTCGGCGAGTCTGAGGAGCCTGTTGCAGATCCAGAGGTTCACTCGGAGCTTCGTTGGCTTGCACAAAACGAGCTGTTTGACGTGCAGTGGCTTCCCGCGGACATTGAGCTTATCAAGCAGCTTGGCACGTTCTGGAACGACATCTTTGCATCGCAGCACCTGTAGGAGCTGCAGGCGCGGATGCTGCGGGTGTAAGCGAGCTGCAGGCGCGAACAAGTCGTCGTGTTCAAAATACTTTGCAGAGAATGTGGAGTGACTAAAAGAGGGGTTTCTCGCCATGAAATCCTTGGGCGACGACGGGTATCATCAAAGTGTAAGCGTTTGATTGAGGATTGATGGCAAAGAAAGACGACAACCAAGATACCAGGCACAACAGGCATGAATTTGGCGGAGAGGGCCCTGACT
>JABZHD010000214.1 GCA_015259045.1 Atopobium sp.
GCTATGGAAGCTGCGGGAGCGTCTGCTGTTGCTATTCATGGTCGCTTTGCAACCCAGATGTATCGAGGTCAGGCAGAGTGGGAGACCGTTAATAGAGTTTGCGATGCTGTTTCAATTCCTGTTATAGGCTCTGGTGACATACTCTCTGCTGAAGCAGCAGCTCATGCTCTTACAGAGACGGGTGTGGCAGCTGTAATGATTGCTCGTGGAACCTATGGTAATCCTTGGATTTTTAAGAACACTCAAGCTTTAGTTGAAGGTCAATCTCCACTTGTTCCAACACTTAATCAGATGCTTGCATCTTTTATGATGCATGTACGCTTACTTGACGCAGCTCACATTCATATTGCTCGCGCAAGAAGCCTTTCTACCTGGTATTTTAGGGGTATTCCAAACGCGGCCTATTGGCGTGGTAAGTCAGTAAGGTGTGTTACTGCTCAAGATTTTATTGATCTGGCGCTAGAGATTAAAGAAACCGTCAAGCAGCTTGAGGGTGAGCAGGAATCTCCTGAGTTCGATCCATCTATGAGCTAGTGGTCTGTTGTGGATTCTTGGCAGTCTAAATACAATCAAACGGCTACCTCTGCACTTTACCTGCATATTCCGTTTTGTGCTCAAAAATGCTTCTATTGCGATTTCTCTTCTTGGTCCACAAGACAAGACGATAGTCGCATGAATAATTACGTTAAAGCTCTAAAACATCAGCTAGATGAAGCCGCTCAACTTGGTTTGTTAGCAGCCACAAAAACAGTTTATATAGGCGGCGGAACGCCAAGCTTGCTTGGTCAAAATGCAGTGGATTTGGCGCAGCACACTTCAGCGATTGTAAATCCTGCTGAGTTCAGCATGGAAGCAAATCCAGACTCACTGTCTGATGATCTTCTCGCCAGTCTTGCTACGGGCGGGGTAACACGAATTTCTTTGGGAGTTCAAAGCTTTAACGATAACGAGCTTAAGAGACTTGGCAGAATTCACTCGGCAGACCTCGCGTATGACAAGGTTTTAGCCGCAAAAGAGCGTGGTTACAACGTGTCTGTTGACCTTATGTGTGCTATTCCTGAGCAAACAGAGATTTCCTGGGAGTATTCGCTCTCAAGGTTTATCTCGCTTGGAGTAGATCATGTGAGCGTTTATCCACTCACTATTGAAGACGGTACGGCGTTGGCTAAACAAACCCAAGATAAAGACACTCCTTGGAATGCCTATGACGTGCAGGCAGATCGAATGCAAGCTGCTTCAAAGACGCTTCAAGCGGCGGGATTTGTTCGCTACGAGGTAGCAAGTTATGCTCGCAATCAGAAGAGCTGTAAGCACAATAAGATGTACTGGACAGGGGAGTCGTACCTTGGTCTTGGTACCAGCGCTGCAAGCATGCTCACCGCGCCTGAGTACGATATGCTTGCGGAGCAAAATACTTTCTTACCTGCGCGTCCACAAGACGCTGCTCGCGCACGATTGGTGGTCCTTGATCCTCCAAGAAAAATTGCTGAAGGTGCATCGCTCTTCTCGACAGAGTTTGATGTTGAATTTTTGACTCATAGAGAAGCTGTGGCAGAAGATTTGATGCTGCATGCTCGCCTTATGGAACCAATTTCGCCTGCGCTATTGAATGAGTCTGAACGAGTATTTGGAGCGCCATCGATGCAAAAAGTGCTTGACTCCTGTTTGCATGATGAGCTGCTAGAATGCGTCAATAACGAAGATTCTAAGGATAAAACTACGTACAGGCCTACCGAGAAGGG
>JABZHD010000215.1 GCA_015259045.1 Atopobium sp.
TGGATTTTTGGGCCTTCTCCACATGGAAGTTGTTAAAGAACGTCTTGAGCGTGAGTTTGATCTTGACTTGATCGCTACCAGTCCATCTGTTGACTATCACGTCTATAAGACCGATGGAACTATGATTGAGATTACCAGTCCTCAAGATCTTCCAGAAGTTACCAAGATTGACCGCATTGATGAGCCATACCTCAAGGCAAAGATTATTGTGCCTCCTGAGTTTGTTGGTACGGTTATGCAGCTTGTTGTTGATCACCGTGGCGTATCTGAGGACATGGTGTATTTGTCTGACAAGTCCGTTGAGATGATTTTTAGCATTCCTTTGGCTGAGCTTATCTTGGACTTCTTTGATCAGCTTAAGAGTAGAACCAAAGGTTATGCCTCACTTGACTATGAGTTTGATTCGTATCGCACTTCTGACCTGGTTAAGCTTGATATCTTGCTTGCTGGAGACGTCGTTGATGCGCTCTCGTTTATTGTTCACAAGGACAAAGCATACGATCTTGCTCGTGGTCTTTGTGACAGACTCAAAGGCATTATTCCTCAGCAGCTCTTTGAGGTTCCTATTCAGGGTGCTATTGGCAATAAAATCATTTCTCGTTCTACCGTTCGTGCACGTAGAAAGGACGTCTTAGCTAAGTGCTACGGCGGCGACATTTCCAGAAAGCGCAAGCTGCTCGAGAAGCAAAAAGAGGGTAAGAAGCGCATGAAGCAGATTGGCTCGGTCGAAGTGCCTCAAGAGGCATTCTTGGCTGTTCTCAAGGTTGATGACGAGTAGAAGGTATTTGTGGAGTCGCTTCAAACCATCATTTCAACCTGTGCACCTGTAGCAGGCCTTTCTTCACATATTGTTCCTTTTGCAGCAGGTAACTCACTCAAGGAGCGCCTGTCCGCTAATCCTGTGCTTATGGCTCCTATGGCCGGTGTCAGCGATGGCGTGTATCGCACTATGGCTCGAGCTGGCGGAGCAGGTCTTGCGTATTCAGAAATGGTTTCTGTTGCAGGAATTCATTATGGTGGCGAGAAAACCTGGGAGCTTGTAGAGCCCCTTTCAACTGAGCCAGATATTGCTGTTCAACTTTTTGGTTCAAAGCCAGAGCAATTTAAAGAAGCGGCAGCTCAGATTAGTGAGCACCTAGGAAATAAACTTGCGCTTATCGATATCAATATGGCTTGTCCTGTTCCTAAGGTTGTGAAAAAAGGGGAGGGTTCAGCTCTTCTGGACACACCAGAGCTTGCTGCAGATTTGGTTAAAGCTTGTCTATCTGAGGTTAGTGTACCTGTTACTGTCAAGATTAGGCGTGGTAGACGTCAGGATGAGGAAGTGGCACCTGAGTTTGCTCGCGCAATGGAGGCTGCTGGAGCTTCTGCTGTTGCTATCCACGGTCGCTTTGCTACCCAGATGTATCGAGGTCAGGCAGAGTGGGAGACAGTTAATAGGGTTTGCGACGCCGTTTCTATTCCGGTCATAGGCTCTGGCGACATGCTTACTGCTGAAGCAGCAGCTCATGCTCTTACCGAGACGGGTGTGACAGCTGTAATGATTGCTCGCGGAACGTATGGAAATCCGTGGATTTTTAAAAACACTCAAGCTTTAGTTGAGGGTCAACCTGTGCCTGTTCCAACGCTTGATCAAATGCTTGCATCTTTTATGATGCATGTAAGGTTGCTTGACGCTGCCCACATTCATATTGCTCGTGCTAGAAGCCTCTCTACCTGGTATTTCAG
>JABZHD010000216.1 GCA_015259045.1 Atopobium sp.
AATCATCACCGTCATAAGGGGTGTAATTCTTCTGAATGAAGTCTCGGACATCAACAGCTCTTTGCCAGTTGCCACCGACAAAGCCGTCCCAAGCCTCCTGTGCTGGTGTTTCCTGCATAACACACTCCTTTTTACACGGACAATGTATATGTCCGCGTTCATGCTGAGCGTGTTGAGTGGAGCATAGCCGCTCAGCAGTTTACAAATAGCAATCTTGTGACTAAATTTGACAGCAGGTATGTCTTTGGACAAATGACGTCAAATATTAGTTGCGACCTCTAACTTTACTCAATATGTAGTGCTAGACAAGTGACAATTACGCAATATTTTGAGAAGTTAGAAATGGTTTACATTTGCGCAGGTCAGGAATTTGCTAAAAAGAAAGCTATATAAAAATTGTTGAGAATTAGTCACATTTATTGCGACAGGTGTCTGTTTCTTCTCCAAATGTCCACAAAAATGTTGTTATTCTTAGCTAGAGGGGAGGCTTTATGGATACTGCGGCATTAGAAAAACAACGCTTGCGAGAAGAACGTCTAGCAGCAAGAGAAGCTCTTTCTGAGCAAGAGAGGTCCGTGCTTGATAAGCGCATTACTCAGAAGCTTCTTGTAACCTCCGAATATTCAGAAGCAACTACTGTTTTAACGTATGTTTCTGTTTCATCTGAAGTTTCTACCAGGATGTTTATTGAGTGCGCTCTACGCGATGGGAAAACGGTGGCGGTACCTCGTTGTCTACCTGGACATTGTTTAGAGTTTGTTGCTATCGCTTCAGTGGAACAGCTGGTAGCGGCACCATTTAACTTGTTAGAACCAGCAAAAGAGCTGCCAGCTTTAACTGAGGACCAAAAGAACAATTCGATTTGCATTGTTCCAGCGCTTCTTGTTGATGCAAAGGGGTATCGCTTGGGCTATGGTGCTGGTTTTTATGACCGGTTCTTGTCTACGTACCCTGGCAAGAAAATTTGTCTTGCTTACCAGCAAAGTTTGAGTCGGACAACGCTTCCTCATACAGCATTTGATGTTGCCGTAGATGTGGTGATAACCGAGTCAGAGGTACTTACGTGTGCATAAAAAACCTGCTGCAATTTAGCATTACAGCAGGTTTGTGTTTCTCGCCAAGTGGTTATAAGCAACTGGCTATGCTTCATTTTTGAGATGAGCCGCCATCAGTTGGATTGCTTCTCTGTAGCTGTCAATTCCTTTACCAGCAACTGTAGCAAAGCATGCGTCTTTTATATAAGAAATGTGCCTAAAGTCTTCTCTGGTAGAGATGTCAGTAAGATGTACCTCAATCATGGGAATTTGTACCGCTAGTGCCGCGTCGAGCAGGGCAACTGAGGTGTGCGTATAGGCGGCAGGATTGATGATAATGCCGTCATAGCTGCCTAGCGCGTCCTGGATTGCATCAACTAGATCACCCTCATGGTTTGATTGATAACACACACAATCAGAGAAACCTTGAGAGAGGGCTTCTTCCTTACAAGTCTCTATAAGGGTTCTGTAGTCAGCCTTACCATAAATCTCTGGCTCACGAATGCCCAGCATGTTGATGTTTGGGCCGTTGATTATGAGTAGGCGAGGAGCGTCGAGGTCATCCTCATAGTTGTCTTCAAAGTCGTCTGCGTCTAAGTCAGAGGCAAGGCTGTCAAAGTCTTCTTCGTCTTGATCAAGGGTATTTTTTTGAGTAAGCAAAGAGATGAGCTCATCCACCTCTTCGTTGTGC
>JABZHD010000217.1 GCA_015259045.1 Atopobium sp.
GCTGATCAGCACCAGACTGGCCAAGAGCCTTGCTCATGAGCTCGTGAAGCTTGTTCCACTCAGCAGACTCCTTCCATGGGCAACGCTTGGTCATCCAGACGTTATCGCCATACCACCAGTTGAGCAGCAGGTCGACGTCTGCACCGAAGCAGGAAGGATCACCAGGGGCAAGTAGGATGTCCCAAGAGCCGTCAGCTGCGTCAATTGCAGCATAGGTTGCTGGAGAAGTATCGGAAACGATGCTTACGTTAAAGCCAAGTGCGTCGAGGTCGTTCTTGACCTGAGTTGCCATGGACTTAACCTGCTCGTTATCGGTGGTGCGAAGAACAACATCACCAGGAGTGATACCAGACTCAGAAATGAGCTTCTTAGCCTTATCAACATCGTGTGCATAGACAGTGGATGCCTTGTGATAGTTAGCAAAGGAAGAAGGAAGGTAGCTAGTAGCAATCTCTGCCTGACCAGAGAATGCGTTTGCAAGCATCTTATCTGTATCAAGTGCATAGAAGCATGCCTGGCGAACCTTAACGTTGTCCCAAGGAGCCTTGCCAAGGTTGAACATTGCAAAGCGGACACCAAAGCCCTGAACAGCGTCAACGGTGCAGCCTGCGCCCTTGAGCTGTTCTACAGCGTCTGCAGGAACCATTTCCATAGCAAGGGTGGTTCCGTCCTGCTGCGCAGTCAGACGAGCGGTTGGGTCCTTAAGGACGTCATAGTGGAGCTTATCGTCCTTAGCAGGAGTTGCGCCGTTGTAGTTTTTGTTAGGAACAAGGTCAAGAGTGTTGTCAGAGATGGACTCAAACTGCCATGGACCAGAACCAACTGGCTGCTTCTTCATCTCATCCTGAGAGCTGCTTGCTGGAACAACGCGAACAATAGACAGGCGCTCCTTGAGGAGGGAGAAGTTAGCAATAGTGGTCTTAACGGTGACAGTCTTGTCATCCTTCTTCTCTACGGAAGCAATTGGAGCCAGCATTGGAACATAAACGCTGCCCTTTGCAGAAGAGCGGTTGAAGGACTCAACAACGTCATCTGCCTTTACCTCGTTACCATCAGAGAACTTTGCGCCGTCACGGATGGTAATCTCAAAGGTGTTATCGTCTACCTTCTTAGGATCAGCAGTAGCAAGCTCATTGAAGGTGGAATAGTCGTGGAAGTTAAGACCATAGAGGCCCTCAACTACCTGCCAGTTAACACCAAGAGCAAGTGCTGATGAAGTAGTAGATGGATCATAGTTCTGGGTTGAATAAGCGGTACCAGCAGTAATTGTGCCGCCGCCTTCCTTTCCAGATGGAGCTTCAGCTGCCTTCTGCTGTCCGCCACCGCAAGCGGTGAGACCAAGGCCAGCTGCAACAGTTGCTCCACCAAGGAAGCCGCGACGCGAAAGTGGACGGTTAATAAACTCGCTCATTTCTGCCTCTTTCTAAAAACTCTCCTTGCCACAACGTGGCACCAATGCCACTTGTGTGGCTTACATCTACATAACTATATGAAGAAAAGATATTTCCTCTGAACACAGTTCGCCCAACGGTATTAATTTCTCGCCCATTGGCTGCTCAAAATTTGAAAACGTGTTTTGTTGTATCATTTACTGCATATAAATCTTAATAGCAGCTAAGAAGGCCCGCAGTTAGCGGGCTTTACTATTATTTTACCTTACTTAATATATAAAATATTTAACTAACTACATAAG
>JABZHD010000218.1 GCA_015259045.1 Atopobium sp.
ATCTTCTTGAACGTCAACCAGAAGCGAACCAATGCAATCTTAGGGCGAGAAACCCGTCTGCTTTGGGGTTCAACATCCATGAGCGACAAACTTTTGGGCTGCACGTTTGAGATTGGCCCAACTAGTTTCTATCAGCCCAACCCTCAGCAAACCGAGGTGCTCTATCAACTGGCCATCGACGGCGCGCTTACTGGCTCCGAGTCCACCGACGCCGCGCAAACCAGCAACCTGCGAGTTCTTGACGCCTACTGCGGCACGGGAACCATTGGACTTTGCTTGGCGCACGCTGCTGGAGCTCAAGGCATCAACCTTCTGCTCACTGGCGTTGACCAGGTTGAAAACAACATTCAGATGGCTCGCAGAAACGCTCGAAACAATAAGCTTGAAGCTGAGTTTATCTGCGACGATGCCACTCGCTACATGCAAGCTCTGGCAAAAGACGGTCAGAACTTTGACGTTATTATTCTTGACCCGCCTCGCGCTGGTTCCACGCCCACCTTCCTCAAGGCAACTACCCAGCTAGCCCAGAAGAAAATCGTGTACGTGAGCTGCAACGTTGTGACGCAGGCCAGGGACCTCAAGGTTCTTCTCGACAGCGGGTTTGCCATTGAGCGCGTGACACCTGTGGACATGTTCCCTCACACCAAGCACGTTGAGTGTGTTGTGGTGCTTTCTCGGGTTTAGATTAAAAGGCACAAATTGAATTGGACGGCTATGAAAACGGTAGAATTTGGAAAACAACATAACGACGTAATCATGCTGCTTCACGGCGGCGGTTTGTCTTGGTGGAATTATAAAGCCGAGGCTGAACTGCTGAAAGATCAATATCACGTTGTGCTGCCAATCCTTGACGGACACGCAGGTAGTGACAATGATTTTATAAGTATTGAGGAAAACGCAAGTCAGCTCATTTCTTTTATCGATAAAGAATTTGGAGGCTCAGTTCTCCTTATTGGAGGCCTATCCCTTGGCGCGCAGATTTTAGTAGAAATGCTGACACAACGAAGCTCAATTTGCCAAAACGCTGTCATTGAAAGCGCGTCCGTCATTCCATCTAGGCTGACAAATGCCTTGATCAAACCAATGTTTTCTCTAAGTTATGGCTTAGTGAAAAAGAAGTGCTTTGCTCAAATGCAATTTGACTATCTTCATATTCGTAAAGATTTATTTGAAGACTATTATCGGGACACGTCTCAAATCTCAAAAGAGAACATGATTGCATTCTTGGAAGCAAATACATCCTATGAGATAAAACCCAACCTACAAGATGTCCACGCCAACATCCATATACTTGTCGGCGAAAAAGAACAGAAAAAGATGATCTGTTCAGCAGAACAATTACATAAGGCACTGCCTAATAGCGTTCTTGAAATAAAGAAAGACTTATATCATGGCGAGTATTCCATCAATTACCCCGAAGAGTATACAAAAGAGCTTTTAGACATGATTGCTACATATTAAATAAATCAGCGTGACTTCCCGTACGAGAAGCAACAAGTATAAGCTCGTCTTTATGAATAGCATAAATCAAAAGCCAGTCTGGTCGAATATGGCATTCTCTAAACCCTTGGTAGGGTCCAGTAAGAGCGTGGTCTTTGTGTTTTAGGTCTAAAGTTTCCCCGGCGCAGAGTTTGTCAAGCACCTCTTGGAGTGGAAATATATCAAGACCTCGCTTTTTAATGCGCTTGTAA
>JABZHD010000219.1 GCA_015259045.1 Atopobium sp.
TTGAGTTCTGTCGGATGTATTGCAGTGATTTTATTAGCGCTTCTTATTACCAATTATGTATATTTCATCGTAGTGCTTACCTATATTCCTATCTTATTTCTTGTGACAAGGGTTCCAGCCAAGCGTATTGCAGATTTACAGCGAAATATTATTCCAGCTCAAGATAGATATTTGAATGAATCAAAACGCATCGTAGAAAATAAAAGAGCTATCAATATTGCTCGAGCTGACGTCTTTTATAAAGAGAGATATCATGACATCGGTTCAAAGTACTTGGATTCCATAAAAAGATATCGCTTTAATGAGGGATTGAATGCGAAGATTCCAAGCAGTATGTGCTCTCTACTGCAGATTATTATGCTTGCCCTAACCATTGAAATGTATCAGATTCATGCTGCGTCTGTAGGAGATATTTTTATCTCATACCAACTTTGCGCATTGATTCAGAATCCTTTAGTGGAACTTTTTCAGTCAATCATGTTTGTAAAAGCGAATAAAGTTCACCTTGAGCGCCTACAAAATACTTTCAAAGAATCCCAAGAGCCTTCAGGTTATGAGAAGCTTTGGAATGCTTCACTTAAACCAGTCGTAAAGATAGGAGAGGGAACTCTTTTAGCTACTTCAGAAGGACCAGAACTTTTCCATACACAAGCTCTCAGCATTCCACAAGGATCTCTCGTGGTGGTAAAGGGTTCCAATGGCTCAGGCAAGTCTTCTTTCGTGGATCTTTTGGCAGGCTGCTCTGATCCATCATTATTTAGTGGTGATATAGAGCTTTCGGATGATCTTAAAGACTGTTCTCGTTTTGCTCGTCCGGTACCTCTTGTAGAAGGAAGCCTTGCTGACAATATGTTTGGAGAAAAGATTGATCGTACGGTCTACAACTTGCTCGATTTCTCTTCTCTTGAGACTCATGCTTTTGACGGAAAAGAAGAGTCCGTTTCTTTGGGCGAGCGACAAAAAATTGGTCTTTTGAGAGCTCTATCCAGAAAACAAGGGGCACTTGTTTTGGATGAACCTCTACAGAATTTAGATGTGCCAACAGCTCAGAGGCTTTGTAAATATCTCACCAACCTCAAAGGTAGGCGGACTGTCATGGTGATTATGCACTCCGATGAACTAGATCAAGAAGCAGACGTTCTTCTCGATATCCAAGATGGCCAATTGCATGTGCGTTGATGTGGGAGAAAAAATGGATTCAAAGGCATGCGCGCTTTGACCCTTCCATTGCGCTAAGATTGTAAGGTAATTGTTTATTGAGAGATTTTGGCTGATAAAACATATTTGCCTTGAGTTTGGAGCGTAGGGATATATGCCATTGCAATTTAACAGACTCGGTATCACTCCAATCGTTGTTTTTAACTTTATTATCTGGCTTTTCTTTACACTCGCATACTTCTATCAAATTGTGTATATCCTTCGTGTTTTAGTTAAGGGTGAGGTAAAACTGCCAGAGGCAAAAAAGCAGCACCGCTATGCTTTCTTTATTGCTGCTCACAATGAAGAGCCAGTTATTGGCAACCTTGTCAGGTCCATTCTTTCTCAGGATTATCCTCGAGAGCTGATGGATGTCTTTGTTGTTGCAGATGCTTGTACCGATAAAACAGCTGAAGAGGCAAGAAAAGCTGGAGCAATTACTTGGGAGAGAAATGACCTTGCTCGTAAAGGTAAGAGCTGGGTTATGGAT
>JABZHD010000021.1 GCA_015259045.1 Atopobium sp.
GTGTTACACAGGCTCAGATCGATGCTGCTCGTAGTGATTACGATGCTGCTCAGAAGCTGCTCGATGAGATTTCTAATGAAGTCTCCAACATGCAGGCAAGCCTCAATGACACTAACTCTCAGATTGGCGCTATTTCTGATCAGATTACAGATAAGCAGAATCAGATTGATGCTAAGCAGAAAGAGATTTCTGAAAAGGAAACTCAGATTGCCGAGAAGAGAAAAGCACTTGGCGCTCGTATGTCCAGCAACTACAAGGCTGGCCCAGCCGGTGCTTTGGAGATGATTCTTTCTTCTGCAAGCTTTGAGGAGCTCACTTCTAATATTTACTATCTCGATAAGATTTCTGAGTCCGATCAGAAGATGATTGAGGAAGTTAAAAACCTGAAGGCCGCTCTTGAGTCTGATAAGGCTGCTCTTCAGTCCGAGAAGACCGAGCTTGAGAATAAGAAGGCTGAACTTGAGAATCTCCGTGCTTCCCAGGAGTCCCAGCTTAATGATATTTCTGCTCGTCAGGCGGACGCTGCAAACGTTGTTGCAAATCTTGATGACAACGTAAAAGAGCTTATCGCTCAGCGTGATTCTGAGCTTCTTGCCGCTCAGCAGGAGGCAGAGCGTGTTGCCGCTCAGCGTGCTGCTGCATCAAGCGACAGCGGTGGCGGTAGTAGCTACTCTGGCGGCGGTGGCGGAGGAGGAACCTCTTCTGCTGGTTCTGGTTCTGCTGCTGCAGTTGTTAATGCTGCGGGCTATACCGGATCTACCGGTGCTGGCTTCTGTGCAGCTTGGGTCTCCAACGTCTTCTCAAACGCAGGCGTTGGCACCTTCTATGGCAACGCTTGTGATATGTACTATTCCTGGTGCTACTCTACTGATCAGAGCGCTATTGAGCCTGGCATGATTATTGCTGTTCCAACCCTTGGTGGTTCTGCTGCAGCTCTGATTTACGGCCACGTTGGCATCTACATTGGTGGCGGCATGGTCAGGCACTGCCTCTCTGGTATTGTAAGAAGCCAGAGCTTGAGTTCTTGGATTTCTCAGCTTGGTGCTTTGAGTACTCCAAGGTGGGGCTGGCTTGGCGGCGTTGTCCTAAGCTAAGGTATTGGCCCCTCATAACTTGTTATGTAAAAGAGCTTGGTTGCATGCAACCAAGCTCTTTTTGATGTCTCTTTGACGCAAAAAGGAAGGGCGCAGATGCCAGAAGCACCTACGCCCTTCTCGCCCTATAAAGGGGAGTGGATTACTCTTCAACCTCGAGAAGCTCAATGTTGAAGTTAAGGTCTTTACCAGCCATTGGATGGTTGGTGTCAAAGACGATAGTGGTGCCGTCGTTAGAGACAACGGTTGCCATAACAGGGTATCCCTCAGGGGTGCCCAGAGTAACCTGCTGACCTGCAACAAGATTCTCAGAGCCTGGAAGCTGAGCTACGGGAACAGGCTGTACTGCCTCCTCATGACGTTCACCATATGCCTCTGCTGCTGGAATGTGGACGTCAACAATCTGGCCAACAGTCATATCTTTGACAGCCTCATCAAAACCAGGGATCATCTGACCAGCCATGCAGGTAAATGCCAGTGGCTCGTTGCGATCGCGGGAGGAGTCAAACTTAGTTCCGTCATCAAGAGTGCCTACGTAGTGGACCTTTACCTTTTTACCTTCGTTGCTCATGAAACTCCAATCGTTAAAAACATATCTTTGGCATTCTACCCAAGAGTGACGCAAATCAATCTTTGAATGATAAAGGTATAAAATACTTTACATTCAGTTTGAAAGGTTTGTAATGGAAGCTCGCTTAGCTCCTCATAATTTTATTGGTGTATTTGACTCAGGCGTTGGTGGCATGAGTGTGCTTAAACACCTTGTTGCCCAAATGCCTCACGAGGAATTTCATTATTTTGGCGATTCTGCATTTGCTCCTTATGGCACTAAACCAAAAGCGCAGATTGCCCAGCGCTCTGCGGCTATTGCTAAAAAGTTTATTGATGAGGGTGCTAAAGCGCTGGTTATAGCTTGCAATACTGCTACAGCTGCTGCTGCAGACGAGCTGAGGGCAACCTATCCTCATGTACCTATTGTGGGTGTTGAGCCAGCTCTTAAGCCTGCAGTAACTGCATATCCCCATGGAACAGTGGTTGTTCTGGCTACAAAAGCAACGCTCTCTTTGCAGAAGTACCACAACCTTGAGTCGCGCCTGCATCCTTCTGCAAAGGTTATCTCTATTCCAGGAGAAGGCTTGGTGGAGCTTATTGAATCTGGTCAGGCTGATTCAGAACAGATGCATAAACGACTGACCGAGCTTTTGGGAAATTATGCTGGTCAGGTAGATGCTGTGGTTCTTGGGTGTACCCATTACCCCTTTATCAAGAAGCAAATTAGCTCTGTTTTAGGAGACGTAGAATTTTTTGACGGCGGCGCAGGTGCTGCTCATCAGCTTAAGCGTTTGCTTGGACAGGCAAACTTGCTTGCTTCTGCAGATGTCACTGCAGACAAGAACACTAGCGCCGTAGAGCCTGATATTTTATTCTCATCAAGCATAGATACTCCTGAAGAATTGAAGTTCTACCAGGAGTTCTTCTCGCAAGATATGTAAGCGTGGCTGGGTAAGCGTATTACTTAAGCTTAGTCTCAAGCCACTTTTTGAGCACTACTGCGTTGTTGTACGTAGTGTCTTTGTCCGAGAAAAGCAGCGTCACGGTAGATTGATCAAGCTTTTTAAGCTGTTCAACAAAGGCGTCTGCGTCAGGATTGCTGTCAAGTTCAGCTGTATAGGTAGATACAAAGCTATCAAAGCGCTCTGGATCGTGGTTGAATGCTTTTCTGCACTCAGTAGTAGGAGCAATGGTTTTAGTCCATTCATCAGCGTGTAGGTTCTCTTTTTTGATACCACGAGGCCACAGTCTATCTACCAGCACGCGATACCCATCGTCAGCTTCTGGCGCATCGTAAGTCCTCTTAAGTTTGATATTCATTTTTGCTCCCTTCAGCTCATGTACGTTATACCGCAAAATATCTATTCGGTTACAAACTATTTAATAGGACTAGGTATTCATATCCGCATGTTTATGATGAAGTTCATTCTTTAAAACCCACGGAGAAAGGAAAGCCATGGCAAACTCAGTGGAGAAGAAAGACATCGATTGGACAGCGCTTGGCTTCGCATATACGCAGTGTGACTACAGCTACGTTGCCCACTACAAAGACGGTACTTGGGATGAGGGCGGACTTACCACCGATCACAGCATTACACTGTCTGAATGCGCAAACATCTTCCATTATTGCCAGGAAGTTTTTGAGGGTTTAAAAGCTTACACCACAGTTTCTGGCGATATTGTCTGCTTCCGTCCTAATCTCAATGCTCAGCGTATGGTTGACTCTGCATCCCGTCTTGTCATGCCACCATTTCCTGAGGATAGATTTGTCGCTGCTGTTAAAGAGGTTGTTTCTGCAAACGCAGCATGGGTTCCACCATTTGGTACGGGCGCTACGCTGTATGTTCGTCCATTTATGATTGGTACCGGCAATACTGTTGGTGTTAAGCCATCTCCTACCTATGAGTTCCGCATTATGGTCACTCCAGTTGGAGCATATTACTCTAACGGCGTTGCTCCTGTTGCACTGACCGTTTCTCCTTATGACCGTGCTGCTCCTCACGGAACCGGTAACATCAAGGCCGGCCTTAACTACGCCATGTCTCTGTACCCAACTACCTGGGCACATGATCAGGGCTTTGCAGATAGTATGTATCTTGACTCTGGCTCTCGTACCTATGTTGAGGAGTCCAGTGGTGCAAACTTCCTCTTTGTTGATAAAGAGGGAACCCTGGTAATTCCACAGTCTTACACAGATTCCATTTTGCCTTCTATTACCCGCCGCTCTTTGGCAACTGTTGCTAAAGACCTGCTTGGTATGAAGGTTATTGAGCGTCCTGTCCGCTTTGACGAGCTTGACCAGTTTGTTGAGTGCGGTATGTGCGGTACCGCTGCTGTTATTTCTCCTGTTGGCAAAGTTGTTGACGGCCAGAAAGAGATTGTCTTTGGTGCTGGTATGGAGGCTGTTGGACCAGTTATGTCTAAGCTCCGCAACACGCTGACCAGCATTCAGTCTGGCGAGATTGAGGCTCCAGAGGCAGACTGGATTTGCAAGATTTGCTAAGGCTTGCGTTTTCAATAGCGCTTTGCTTTTAAGAAGAAGGCGAGAAGACCAATCGATCTTCTCGCCTTGTTTTTATCTGCAAAAGCAGGATACGTGCGACGGCTATGCCTTGACGCTTAAGCCTTATGGGAAGAGCCCAGGTTATCCATGTGGCTTGCAACAATCTGAGTGATTGCTTCCATACCAGGAACGGAAGGCTTCTTTGGAGCAAAGTTGCCAGGATTCTCGGACATGTACTTCATGAAGGCTGCAGTAAAGACCTGGCGGAGCTCGGTTGCGTAGTTAACCTTGCAAATACCGTTCTGAATTGCCTCTGCTACCTGGTCATCTGGAACACCAGAAGTACCGTGAAGAACCAGAGGAATATCAAGACGCTGGCGGATAGCCTTGAGGACACCCTGCTCAATGTGAGGTGTACCGTGGTAAACGCCGTGAGCGGTACCAACGCCAACTGCGAGAGAAGTGCAGTTAGTGCGAGCGACAAACTCCTCAGCCTGGTCTGGATCAGTGTAGGGGTTCTCGCCCTCAACAGCTGGGCCGTCGTCCTCTTTGCCGCCAACTTTGCCAAGCTCTGCCTCAACAGGAAGGTTGATAGGACCAGCAAACTTGGTTACGGATGCGGTAAGTGCAATGTTGTCCTCAAATGGAACGTGAGAGCCGTCAATCATGACGGAGGTGTAACCGGCACGAGCTGCCTGGATGCAGCGGTCAAAGCCGTCTCCGTGATCTAGGTGAAGAGCAACAGGAACAGTTGCCTCTTCAGCAGCACAACGAACCATGGCAGCAAAGTAATCAAGGCTTGCGTACTTGATGGTGCCAGGAGTGGTCTGAAGAATAACAGGGGAGCGGCGCTCTTCTGCTGCCTTAACAACAGCCATTACAAACTCAAGGTTCTCAACGTTAAAGGCGCCAACAGCATAATGGCCAGCCTGTGCGTCAAGAAGCATCTGCTTAGTAGTAACGAACATCTATTGCTCCTTTCGCCCTAATGGGCTCTTTGATTGACTGAAAAAATTGTAACGTTTCTCTTACTCTGTTATGCAACTTTTTCTAGAAATCGTTTTGTCTTTGTAACCTTTGGCGAGAAACCCGTCTTGCTGCATATTATTCAGCAATCTTTTTGATTGCGACCTGCTTATGAATTTCTGTTGCAACAGCTTGATCAAAGCGACCGGTGCCCGCAGATAGGCAACTTGCGGTAGCACATGAAAGCGCAAAGGTAAGACACTCTGAAGTTGGTTTTTGCTGAGCAAGTGCAACAGCAAATGAGCCAACAAGGGTATCTCCTGCACCAACAGGATTAATAGCTTCAATTTTTGGAGGATTTGCTCTAAAGGTTCCTTCATCAGAAACCATGAGTGCACCTTTTGCACCAAGCGAGACAACTACAATTTTAATGCCGCGTTTATGCAGTTCCTGAGCCGCCTCAATGACCTGGTCTTCTGTAGTTACTTCTCTTCCTAGAAGTTGACCGATTTCATCGGTGTTCGGTTTGATCATGGTAGGAAGGGCATCAATACAGGAGGCGAGCAGTGCACCGGATGCGTCTACAATGCAAGGCACGCCCGCAGCCATGGTCTCTTCAATAAGTTCTTTGTAATTTTCGGCAGAAATGCCCTTGGGAACACTGCCATTAAAGGTAACAACTTCGGCTTCGTTGGTAAGCTGGACAAGTTTTGCCTTGAAAGCAAGGAATTCTTCAGGAAGTACAGGCTGTCCAGGCTCTAAGAATTCAGTTGATTGCCCGCTTGGCTCCAGGATATTAATGCATGAGCGAGTCTCTTGCTCGGTATAAATAAAATCACTGGTAATGCCATCTTTATGAGCCAACTCAACAAGGTATCTTCCGTTATTACCGCCAATAAATCCTGTGGCACAAACGGGGTAGTTTAGGGTGGTGATGGCTCGTGAGGCGTTAAGACCCTTGCCACCCGCGCTGTTATCTACCACCGAGACTCTGTGTACCGTTCCATCTACAACAGGAGAGTCCAGGTAGTACGCCTTATCAATGGATGCATTGAGTGTTACGGTAACAATCACGCATATCACCTCGTCTAAAAGACAGTGCACACAAAGTGCTCAGAGGAAAGCAGGGGCGAGAAACACTATGGAGCAGCGCCACTGCAAATGAAATTGGATTAAATCTATTTAACCAAAGCACCATCAAGAAACTTTTCTTTAGATGTTATAAAAAAAGATACCAGTACATAATTTCTTAATACCAATTTTATTTTCTCGCCGTATTTGAGCAGGATTTTAGGGTTGTTTACTACGTTTATTACGTATAAAGGCACGTTATAAGAACTTCTAATTTTTCAAGAATAGCTCTAAATTTTTAGTGCATCGTCACAATTTATCCATATATCTACCTGCGAAAATAACAACATGTGTACCGTTTGCGGTAAAAATAGTACCGTTAAACCGGCGATTGTTAACGTACACATCTCAAGATGCTCACTAGACTATACTTATGTTAGGTTGTTATCTGGTATCTACCACTTAGAGAGAAGCTTCAACACCCCTAGTTTTCCGCGTAGCTCCCCAGATAGTTTCCAGCTCTTTGAAAGGAGTTTGACATGGTAGGTTGCGTTTTAACTGGTCATGGAACTTTTGCAAACGGACTTGCTGATGCTTTAAAGATGATTGCTGGTGAGCAAGAAGCTTTTGTTCCCGTTCCTTTTATTGAAGCCGGTGCTGCAACATACCCAGAAACTCTTTCTGCAACAATTTCAGATCTTCTTGACACTACTGACGGTGTGCTGGTTTTCTGCGATCTGCTTGGCGGAACACCTTTTAATCAGGCAATGATTATTGCTCAGAGTTATTCAAACGTAGAAGTTGTTACCGGCACAAACCTTCCTATGCTTCTTGAAACACTTGGTAGCCGCATGGCAGATACCTCTCTTGAAGAACTGGTTGAGACTGCTGTTTTAGCTGGTAGCCAGGGAGTTGTTCATAAGCGTCTTGAACTTGAGGTTGAGTCAGAAGATGACATCTTCGGAGACGATGGTATTTAAGTAGCGTTTTGTTGTTGAGTTAAGGAGATGCACATGGCAAATCTAGCAGAGAACATTCTTGCTTCATCCATTGTTCTTCTCGCGTTCTTAGTAATTTTGGGCCTTATTTATTCCTTCTTTGTTTGGAGAGCCTCTTCTAAAAAGGCGGGAACAACTTCAGAGTTTCTGAAGAATCTTCATGCAGGTCAGAAAGTTAAGACTAACAGCGGAATGTATGGCGTAGTTAAAAACGTCAAAAAAGAAACAGTAGATGTTGAGTTTGCTCCAAATGTGGTCATCACGTTGGATCGTTGGGCGTTAATCAGCGTTTCTAACAATAAATAAATTTGCAGTAAAACACGCAGCGTAAGTTGCGAGTAGTGCGATGAAAATCGCAGATAGCACGCACAAGTGTGCGCGCAAAGAGAGGAGAACTTGTTATGGGAGAACCAGATATCAAGCTTGCTCGAATCGATAATCGTTTGATTCATGGTCAGGTTGCTACTCAGTGGAACGGTACCCTTGGAACAAATCTCATCCTTGTTGCTAATGACGAGGTCGCAGGCAATAAGATGCGTCAGGGCCTCATGGATATGGCAGCACCAAACGGTGTTGCAACCAGGTACTTTACGCTCCAGAAGACTATCGATGTTATCCACAAGGCTTCAGCAAGCCAGCACATTTTCCTTGTTGCCGAGAATCCAGAGGATGTCCTCACTCTGGTTAAGGGCGGTGTTCCAATCAAAAAAGTGAACATCGGCAATATGCACATGGCTGAGGGAAAGCGACAGGTCGCCACAAGTGTGGCGGTAGACGATAAGGACGTCGCTGCCTTTCGTGAGCTTCAGGAATTGGGGGTGACTCTAGAGATTAGGCGTGTTCCTACGACCCCGGTCGAGGATATCTCAAAGCTATTCGAGTAAGTTTTGCGCGCAACTTCCTGGTAGAGATTACAAAAAGTTGCAATGGTGCAACGTTTCTAGCAGGTTGGCAAAGGTATTCGGATAGTCTGCCGATCATCGTCATCGGTAGTTATGGTGTGTTTGAAAGGAGGAGTTAAGATGGATGTTAGCCCTATTCAGGTGTTATTAATTTTCATCGTTGCGTTTATCGCTGGCATCGATCAGTTTAGTTTCCTCGAGTCTCTTTACCAGCCAATCGTAACTGGTTTTTTGGTTGGTTTGATTCTTGGTGACGTTCAGACTGGTCTCATTGTTGGTGGTACTTATCAGCTTATGACCATCGGTAACATGCCTGTTGGTGGTGCTCAGCCACCTAACGCTGTTATCGGCGGCATTATGTCTGCAGTCTTTGCAATCACTACTAAGCTTGAGCCAATGGCCGCTGTAGCTGCAGCAATTCCATTCTCTCTGCTTGGTCAGTATGCAGTAACCATCATCTTTACCATTATGTCCCCTGTAATGGCAACTGCTGATGCATACGCCGAGAAGGCCGATCCTAAGGGAATTGCTCGTATTAACTACGGCGCAATGGCAGCCCTTGGTCTCTTCTTTGGTGTCATTGTTACCCTGTTCTTCCTGGGTGGTGCTGCATTTGGCACTCAGATCACCACGGCAATTCCAAAGTGGCTCATGAATGCACTGTCCGTCGCTGGTGGCATGATGCGCTTCGTCGGCTTTGCAATCCTGCTGAAGGTTATGGTTTCTCGCGAGCTTTGGGGCTTCTTCCTCATGGGCTTTGCAGCCGCAATCGTATTTATCAGCATTCCTGAGCTCTCTGGTCCAGCACTTCTGCTTCTTGCTCTCATTGGCTTTGGTATCGCATTCTGGGATTACCAGCTTCAGACCAAGGTAAAGAATGCTGCTCCTGCTGTTGTTGCTGGAGGTGACTTCGAAGATGGCATTTAATATTCCTGATACCTATCAGAACACCACTCCTGCTGAGCCACTTGATCAGAAGACACTCAACAAGATGGTATGGCGTTCCCTGTTCCTGCAGGCTTCCTTCAACTACGAGAGAATGCAGGCAGCTGGTTGGCTTTACGGTATCCTCCCAGGTCTTGAGAAGATTCACGGCGACAACAAGGATGACCTTGCTGCTTCCATGAGTCACAACCTTGAGTTCTACAATACCCACCCATTCTTGGTTACTTTTGTTATGGGTATTGTTCTCTCTCTTGAGCAGAACAAGCTGGATATCCCAACCATTCGTGCAGTCCGCGTTTCTGCAATGGGTCCTCTGGGCGGCATTGGTGACGCACTGTTCTGGTTCACCCTTGTTCCAATTACTGCTGGTATTACCTCTAACATGGCAATTTCTGGCAATGTCTTTGCACCATTCTTGTTCCTTATCATCTTCAACATCGCACAGTTTGCTGTACGTTATTGGCTGATGAATCTTTCTTACAAGATGGGTACTGACGCAATTACCCTGCTCACCGAGAACGCAAAAGAGTTCACTCGTGCTGCTTCTATCCTGGGCGTCTTTGTTGTTGGCTGCCTGGTTGTCTGCTACGGTGGAACCAAGCTTGGCGCTGGCGCAAATATCCCTAACGGTGAGACACACAGCGTTGTTCTTTCTCAGGTAACTCTTTCTGACGAGCAGCTTGCTTCTGGTCAGTATGACAAGGCACTCTTTGCTGAGGGTTCTTATTCTGACTACAAGAAGAATCCTGAGTCCGTTAAGTTCATCGGCGGCAAGACTGCTGACGGCAAGGACGGCACTACTGCTATTGCTCCAGTCGGTAACGGCGTTAACCTGGTAACTGTTGGCGAGGAAGTTACTTCTCCTGTCTCTATTGACATCCAGAAGATCCTCGACGGCGTTTGCCCAAAGCTTATCCCACTGGCTCTTACCCTTTGTCTGTACTACCTCATGGCAAAGCGTAACTGGACTCCAATTATGTGCATCTGCCTGCTTCTGGTAATTGCACTTCTTGGTTCTGGCTTTGGCGTTCTCCCATATATTTGGGGTTAAGTAAGTGTGACGGGTGTCCACTTAGTGGGCACCCGTCTTTTATAGGAGAGTTTTGATGACAACGTTTATGGGAAGACAGCCACTCTACGAGCAGCTAGCAAATATGCTGCGCTATCGTATTGAGAACGAGATGGATCCAGACGATCCACTTCCTTCTGAGCGTGAGCTCTCCGATTCCTACGGACTTTCTCGCACCACGGTAAGACTTGCCCTGCAAGAGCTTGAACACATGGGGCTCATTTATCGTCAGCGTGGCCGCGGTACCTTTGTTGCAGACGTCTCTGAACGTGCAACAGACCTTATGGGAGGCTATAGCTTTACTGACCAGCAGCGTCAGTTAGGTCGCGTTCCTAAGACAACTATTCTGGAGTTTGACACTATTGAGGCTAATAAGTTCTTAGCCCAGCATATGCACGTTATTCTTGGCGAGAAACTCTTCCGCATCAAACGCTTAAGAAGTGCCGATGACGTGCCTATGATGCTGGAAGTTACCTACCTTCCAGTTTCACAGTTTTTCTCGCTTACTGCTCATGATGTTGAGCAAAAATCTCTCTACCAAATTTTTGAAGAAGACTACAACATAAAGATTGGCGTAGCAGAAGAGGAGTTCAAGGCTTCAATTGCTCGCTCGGATGACGCCACTTTATTGCAAATTTCTGAAGGTTCGCCTGTTTTGAGTCTCACACGCACTACGTACAATGACAGAAATATCATTGTTGAGTTCACACTAAGCGTGGCTCGTGCGGATCAGTTTAGATACAAAATTGTACATACACGCAGTTAAATAGCTGTGAGAAGGGATATCAATGTTTAAGAAGAGCCAAGAAGAGCTAAAGGCACTAGGCGCTCATATTACAACTGCCGAGATTAAGCAGCAGCCTGAGCTTTGGGTATCTACCTTTGGCATTTATCAGGAGAACCTTTCTGCAATTAAAGAGTTTGTCGAGCGTGCTCGCAATCTTGGCGAGGGTCGTCGTACCCGCGTGGTCTTTACGGGTGCAGGTACCTCGGCATATGTAGGCGATACCATTACTCCGTATCTTCGTTCTCATGGCGAGAAGAGCTCTTTTGAGTTTGCGTCTGTTGCAACTACTGATATTGTTTCTGATCCTTATGGCAGCCTTGATCCAGAAGATCCAACGGTTCTGGTATCTTTTGCGCGCTCTGGTAATAGTCCAGAGAGCCTTGCTGCAGTAAATATTGCTCGCAAGATTGTCAAAAATCTTTTGCTCATCAATATTACCTGTGCTCCTGAAGGAAAACTTGCCGTTGAATCCGCAGGTAAAGACGACACATTGCTGC
>JABZHD010000220.1 GCA_015259045.1 Atopobium sp.
ACAAAAGAGCGCGTGTTCGATGATTATGAGGATAGGAGAGCGTGGCTCCAGAAGTCTCTTGTAAATATTGCTATGGCAGGAACGTTCTCATCTGATAGAACTATTGCTGAATATAATGACGAGATTTGGCGACTTACTCCTGATAAGTAAAGCCACGCAGTACAAACCAGCGAATCAGTTGTTTTAACCAGTGGCTGTTAAACAAGCATTCTAAACAAGCGGTCTAGTCAAGTAGTCTAGACCGCTTGATGTGTTTCTTTACCAATTTTATTAGCAAAAATATCATCTGTTTTGGTCTCATCTGCATAAATGACAAGAAATGAGCTATGGTATATACATAAATATTCACCCTTCACGAGGGAAGAAGGATGTATGAACAGCACTTCTGTAAGAGGCGCAAGGCTTTCTCATATTACGTTTCTAGCTGTTTTTGCGCTATTTGTGGGTGCAATTTTGGCGTTTGCTCTGCCACACACAGCATTTGCTGCTGACCCAACAGTTTATTCCGAAGATGTGGACGGCGCTCCGCTTGACGGTACGCAGACCGTGGCAAATCCATTCCCTGACTTTATTTCAGATGCTGAAATTCAGGCAGAGATTACTGCTCAGGCTGCTAAACCGCGAGAGGACCGTACAGGTGTCATCGCGCGTTATTACTGGGTAAAGCCTGATGGAACTGCGCTCAAGCTGGACATGGATCCAACTAAATATTCTGTTGCGCAGATGATTGCCGAGGGCGGAGAAATTCGTGCTTACTACGTCCTTCTCGGCGATACAGAGAATCTGATCAACTTCCCACACAATGATCCAAATGGTTATGGCCTGCGTAAGGTGGCTGTTTCGGCGCATGCTGCTGTTGATACGTACAAGCCAATGGATGCAACAGGTGCTCTTTCGGGTGGTGGTCCAAAGAATAATTTGATGTTTACCGTCAAGGTCAATGGTCAGTCTATTATGGGTGGCACTTCTTATGAAGAGCCTGCTGCTGTATTTACTGCACCAGTCACAGCTCGTCAGTACATTGAGTTCTCCGCGCCATTGAACATCTCTGATAGGTCTTATCAGCTGGGAATTCAGGGTGGCATTAAGAAATCTTGGGGAGGCACTCACGCATACACCAAGCGTTATCCTGCGCGAGTTATTGATACCGCAACAGCTGTGTATCACTATGTCGATGACCTTGCGTACAGGCAGCTTAACGGCCTTGGCCTTAGTGACCCTATTGCACAAAGAAATGCTGGTCTTCCTATTTATGGTAACGGCGCAGTAAGCGTTCTTGGTCTTGATGATCTTGCTGCTACGTATACAACTTCTGCAGCGTTTGAGGATCGTCAGGTGTCTGCTCGTTACAACACAAAGGGTCATGTCGTGTATATGCCTGAGTATGCTGGCGTTACTGCAGATGACTCTGTTGCTGGCGGTAATAAATTTGAGACCGATCCATCAACCAACATGTTGCTGACTACTGTTCGCAAGTCAGTCGACGAGATCAAGGCTGCGGGACCTGGTGATTCTTACGTCTACATTGCAAACGATATCGATGTCCCAGAGGGAACATCTCTTGCAATTGGTACGTATAACTCTGGCCCTCGCGATAATTCCGTTTTGGCTCCTGGCTTCAATGCGGACGGTTCTGTAAACCGCACCAGGCAGTATTACCTCACGTATCGTG
>JABZHD010000221.1:0-231 GCA_015259045.1 Atopobium sp.
TCTTAAAGGAGATAGCCTTACTCCAATTGAGATTGGCAATTCCGATAACTTGGCTCCTGGTAGTTGGGTTATGAGTGTTGGTAGTCCATTTGGTCTTGATCACTCTGTTTCTGCAGGTATCGTGTCTGCTCTTTCTCGTGGAGATATGCTTGAGACAGAGGGTGGAGAAACCACTATTTATGCAAACCTCATCCAGGTTGATGCAGCTATTAACCCAGGTAATTCTGGCGG
>JABZHD010000221.1:241-1667 GCA_015259045.1 Atopobium sp.
TTGACTCTAATGGTCAGCTTGTGGGTATTTGTACGTTGTTCTCGTCAGACACCAAGTCATTTGCGGGTATTGGCTTTGCAATTCCTTCTAACTATGCCATTGATATTGCAAATCAGATTCTTTCTGGCCAACAAGTTAAGCATGCCTATATTGGCCTTTCTATGCAGACCGTTACTCCTCGAGTTGCAAAGCGCAATGATCTCTCGGTAGATTACGGTGCGTATGTAGCAGGCCTTCTTGATGATAGTCCTGCAGAGGGTGCTGGTATTAAAAAGGGTGATGTTATTGTCTCTATTGGTGGAGAGCGCGTAGTTTCTGCTGATGCAGCTATTATTGCCGTTCGCTCTCACAAGATTGGAGAGACCGTTCCTGTAGAAATCATGCGTGGAGAAGACCGCCTTACCATCAACGTCACGCTTGGTTCTGATGAGACGCTTTCTTCTATGAAAGAGAAAGAAAAGAACAGCAAGAACGAAACAAATAACGATACTGATGATAAGCAGGATCGCACTGAAGATGATGATTCCTATAGGTATTACCGCCAGCAAAACTATTGGGAAGAATTCTGGGATTACTTCACTAATCCTTATGGAGATAAAGACGTTGATTCCGATAATCCATTTGTGAATATCGTAGAGAGCATTACCAATAGCATTGCAGAAGCAATCTACGGAATTTTTGGCTAACACTCAGATTGCGTTTGCTGTGTTTGCGTTTGTTTGTTCTGCTATGAGTTAGGGGAGTCTTGTGGATTTACTTGTGCTGTTAGTTTTGGCTGTAGTTGTCATTGTGCTTATCGTGAGCCTTGTCACACTTTCCTCTAAGCTTTCGCAAGTAAAGACGCTGCAAGAGCAAAGTCAAACATCATCTGCAGAGCTTATAAGAAGCTCCCAAGAGTTGGATCGTCGTGTTACGGATAACATGGCAAAAATGCAAGAGCTTATGGATACAAAGCTTGAGAAGGTAAGAGAGGTAGTTGATCAAAAGCTCACCTCAACACTGCAAAATCAGACGAAGCAGACTGATCAGCGCATTGCTCAGCTTGATGCTCGCTTTGATGCTTTTCAGCGTCGTGTGGATGACAACATGAAAGCAACTTCCCAGGCTTCAACTGAGCAGCTTGGTAAGGTTAGAGAGACTGTTGACAAACAGCTCAGCGACATGCGTAAAGAGAATGAAGCAAAGCTTGAGCTTATGCGTCAGACCGTTGACGAGAAACTCCAGAAAACGCTTGATGAGCGTATGACCCAATCGTTCCAGCGCGTATCTACGCAACTTGAGCAAGTTCATCAAGGCCTGGGAGAAATGCGTGGTCTTGCAGAAGGTGTTGGAGACTTAAAGAAGGTTCTTTCTGGCGTTAAGACTCGCGGAATTGTTGGAGAAATTCAGCTTGGCGCAATTCTAAGAGACATTCTTTCTCCAGAGC
>JABZHD010000222.1 GCA_015259045.1 Atopobium sp.
CAATAAAGTAAGTGTCATAAAACGTGTATAGCTACGTTTCGTACGTAGAAAAGAAAGAAAGGACTATGAAATGAAAAAATTTGTAACAAAATCCCTGACGTATGTCGCTGGCCTACTTATGGCAGTTGCGCTTGTTGGATGCAGCGTTGGTGGTACTGGCAACACAGGCACAACAACTGCTCCAACTGCCGAGCAGCAGAATTCCGCTGCAGTTCCACCTGAGGCGGCATCAAAACTGCACCTCAAGGACGGCGATACCTTCCCAGATTTTAAGGCAACAGATATTACTACTGGCGCTACCTATGACAACACCGTCTTTGGACAGAATAAGGTCACTGTTCTAACCTTCTGGTTCAATGGCTGTACTGGCTGCATTCAGGAGATGCCAATGCTTCAAGAACTAGCTGATACCTATAAGGACAAAGGTGTTAATGTCCTGGGCGTCAACGCCGAAGCCGCATATACAGATGACGCTAAGAAGGAGGCCGTGAACATTCTCCAGAAGCAGGGCGTTACCTACGGAAACGTCGCTCTTGATCCTCACAGCGACGGCGGTCACGTTATCGAAGGCCTAACAGCGTTCCCAACCACTATGGTTATTGACCAGAACGGTAGACTCGTGGGCGATCCAATCACCGGTGGAGCCAGCAAGCTCCAGGGTAGCGAAATTCAAAAGCGCGTTGACCAGGCTCTCGCTCAAGCAAAGTAGGTCATAGAAGCTTACATGCCGTTTACGGCACATAGCGAGAAGAACTTCTCGCCGTAGGGTTTAATCGGTTAGCATTTGAAGTGTTGTATGAAGTACGCCTGGACTGAGTCATTTGAGCTTGGTCCAGGCGCACTCTAATACTTGCAAATAGCATCAAGCTGCATTTGAAAGGGAAGAATTGAAAATCCTTGTAGTGGAAGATGAAAAAGAGCTTCTTGCCTCTATTGGAGAGGGGCTTGAGCTGGACGGTTATTACGTTGACCTTGTCGACAACGGCACTCAGGCTCTTGAGATGGCTCAGCTTGAGCAATATGACCTGATTCTACTTGACCTCAATCTTCCTGGCATCGATGGGCTTGATTTGCTACGCGCCCTGCGTGCGGAGCACTCAGAGACTAAGGTGCTAATTCTTTCTGCGCGTTCATCGGTGTCTGATCGCATTGTTGGATTAGATGCGGGTGCTGATGACTACCTTATAAAACCTTTTGCGTTTGGTGAACTCGAGGCCCGTATTAGGACACTCTTGCGCCGCGAATATACGCATGGAGAAGCGTCTTTGACATTGGGAGAGCTTCGGTTTGACACTACGGCTCGACAAGTTTTTGTTGGAGACGCTCAGGTTAATTTCACCAAGAAAGAACTTGCAATTCTAGAGTATCTGATGCGACATGCTGGAGCGGTTGTGAGCAGTGAAGAGCTCATGACTCATGCATGGGACAGCAACGTGGACTTATTCAGCAATTCTGTGCGTGTTCACATTTTTTCGGTACGAAAAAAGTTACGAGAAGCTCTTGGATATGACCCAATTTCTAACAAAGTAGGAGAGGGTTATTGCTTTAAGAGGGACAGCGATGACTAAGATAAGTGAAATAATCCCAAAGCCAATGCGCTCGATACGTGCCCAACTCACTCTTCTTATGGTGGGCTTATTGG
>JABZHD010000223.1 GCA_015259045.1 Atopobium sp.
CTGCAAGAGTTTGGTCTGTAAAGCAGTAAGCTCTCCTCCGTCATACAGACTTTCTGGTGACAAATTCCACGCAATCTCTGGATGACGACGAAGGGTGCCCAAACCAGAACAGGGAGCGTCAATAAACACCACGTCAAAGCTCTGATTAAGCTCCTCTGGAACCTCTGGTGACATAAACTGTGTAGCGTCAAACGTGAGTGATGTAACCTGATCTGAAAGGCCAGCAGTTTTCAATCTTCTTTTTGAAACGTGGGACTTTCCTTTTACAAGCTCCACGGCAGTAATCGGAACATCCTTTTTACCAAGTACCTCAAAAGCATGAGAGAGCAGTAAGGACTTAGTTCCTCTGCCCTGTCCAACCTCAAGAAGAGTATGGTGAGCATAGGAAGCGGTAAGAAGTGCCACAAGCTGAGAAGCTAAATCTGCAGGAACAAGCTGAACTCTCTTTACATATGCGTCAACGTTAAGTTGAGCAGGATTTTTTACCTCATACACATCTGGCAGAACTGTTTGCTGTAGTTCTAAAGAGCTGCTCTGCAATTGCTGCTCTGATACGTTTCTTTGTAAGACATACACAGGAGCGGGGTTCTTTAAATTAAGAATGAGCTTTTGAGCGGCAGACTCTCCCAGCGACTCAATAATCTCCAAACAAATCCACTCAGGAATGCCTGACGCCCACGAAAGCTCTGAAGGAGATTTGGGATTCTTTGTACGCGTAAGCTGAGCTTCTTTTTCAGAAATTTTTCTAAGCACAGCATTTGCAAGACCAGAAGAACGCTTTGAGACAGACTTTACCAGCTCAACACCTTGGCTAATGGCGGCGTCACGTCTAGTCTCTAAATATAAAACCTCAAATACAGCAATACGGAGAGCGTCCTGTACCTTTGGCTCTAGATGAATACCTGACTTAAGATGATTCTTTAAAGCTTCATCAAGCTTACCTTTGGTAAGCGTTGCTCCCAGAGCAAGACGAGTAGCAAAAGCTTTGTCTTGTACAGAGAGTTCCAAGAAATCTTTTGACTCTCGTAAGTAATCACGAATACGTAAATTATTGCGTCTACACTCAAAGAATGCCTGATAGGCTACTCTTCGAGCAGGAGTTAAGGTGGCCATTATTGAAGCATCTGCCAGGTCATCTGGGACTTCTGAAGTCCTGCGGCAAATGATTTTGCATCCATAGAGCGCTTGCCATCTGGACGCACCTCAAGAAGCTCAAGGATGCCTTCTGAGCAACCAAGGAACAACCTATGATCTTGAAGAGCGACCTGACCTTGAGCAACAGAGGCTTCACTTGGTGCTACCTGAGCGGACAAAGCGCGAAGAGACCTTCCTCCAACAGATACGCGAGCAGGAGCGGTATCAGACGAAGCCTGAACCCTCAACGCATTTACCTGGGCTGAATCTTCTGGAGCAAGCTTCATTTCTTGCTTGGTAACTTTAGGAGCAAACGTTACTTCTCGCTCATCTTGCGCATGCCACTCAAGAGAGCCTTCCTTGAGCTCAGAAAGAGCCTCAGACAGTGCGTCAGCGCCCAAATGTGCTAGAGCATCAGTAAGCTGCTCAGTATTTTTGGAGCCAACCTCACACGATGCCTGCTTGCACCAATCTCCCGCATCAAGCTCATGTGCAATCTTCATG
>JABZHD010000224.1 GCA_015259045.1 Atopobium sp.
GACTTAGGTGTGTTTTGAACTGCCTCCCATTTCTCGTGTCTAAGAAATGGGAGGCAGTTCACAAGGTAGTCGCCTTTTGCTTACGTGTTTGAATGCTCAACGCATTTGTATTTTGTTGCGAGCTAGTCCTCGTCATCAACCATTTCTACAACGGGTTTGCCCATGTAATTGATACCGTCGACCAGCTCTTCCAGGGTGATTCTTTGACCTAAGATAGTTGCCTGAACAAGCTCTTTGTAGAACTCACGAGCTTCATCCATAAGATCAAGAATACTTTCAGTCTTAATTTCTCCTGTGTAAGGCTCTTTCCAAGGAAGGCGCTTGAGATTAGCGGTAGGGAAGTCCTCAGTCATAACAATACGGTGAGCCATTGCGGCAACGTACGAATTGTTTGAAGGACGCATGAACTTCTCGGTCTTGTATAAAACGTCAGGAAGCTTGGTAGTGTACTTAGGATCAGTGCGCTCTACCGTGTGGTAAATGCGAGCGTAGTCCTGGAGGGCTTTCTCGTACTCACCAACACCAACATTAAGGTCAAATACCTGAAGCGCTACTTGCGAGAAAAGCGCGCCACCAACGTGTTTGGTGGACTCAATAGCTTCAAGCACCTCAGCTGGTGGAAACGGCTCAACGGTAGTGTGGCGCATGTGCCAAAGAAGATATGAATCCAAATCCGTTTCGATAATAGGATGGAGCTCTCTGTAGGCATTTTTGAGAGATGGTTCCGCCTCAATCAGTGCATCTTGCTGGGAATACACAAACGGATGGACAATTCTATCTAGCGCGTAGTGCGCTAAGAGGCCAAGCGCAAACGCACGACCAGCTGGCATGTCGCTCTGCGGGAGGCGAGAAACCCCATCGCGAATGGATAAAAATGCGTCAACAATATGGCCTGCGTGCATACGACGATGCAGCCTATTGCAGGCAAGTGAGTGGTTTGGCCAGGCTAGATGGCGTGCAAGGAAGGGATCAGGCCCCTGGTTTCCGAGCAAAAATGCATTAACCTCAGCTTCAGTGGCAATGAGCTCTTTGGGCAAATCATTAACCACCTCTGCACCAAACAGATAGTGGGTTATTAAAGCAGGCATAACACTCCTTGTAGTTTTTCAGTATAAGAGTAGCTGAAAAACGCTCATAGCCGTTAAAATTTCTCCTTCGTGTTACAAGATTTAATGATACCTGGGAACTGACACATGGGTCTACTTGAAATTTTAATGCTGGGTGTGGCGCTTGCAACAGATGCGTTCTCTGTCACTATCTCTAACACCTTTGCCTTTGATGACCATAGGGTTTCTCGCCTTATGCGCATGCCTCTTTTCTTTGGCCTCTTTCAGTTTGGTATGCCTCTTGCCGGTTATTTTGTTGGCGGCATTGCAGCAGAATTGATTGAAAAGTATGCAGGAATGGTCTCTTTAGTCATCCTTGGCTTCATCGGTTCAAACATGCTGTACAGCGGCTATAAGGCGCTCAAAGAAGACGCTTCTGAGGAAGATGAGGAAGAAGCCCAGCAAAGTGCTACGACGCTCTCTTATGGAGAGCTGCTCTTTCAAGCTGTTGCTACGGCAATTGATGCATTTGCTGTTGGTGTAAGTTTTAGGGCACATAGTGTAGACATTTTGGTTGCCTCGGCGA
>JABZHD010000225.1 GCA_015259045.1 Atopobium sp.
ACAATGCACGATGTCATGCCTGGAATTACCCTCATGTTCAATGACTTCACAAGTGTATGGAACCTTGAGTCGGGCTTTAAGCTTACCCCAGGATCACGCATGCTCTGCCTGAACTATTGTCGAGAAGGAAGAATTGAGTGGGAGTCCGGGACTGACTCATGTCTGTACCTTGACGTAGGTGATCTTGGTATTGACGATCACGCAAGACATGAAAGTCTCTTTAGGTTTCCGTTTGGACACTACCGTGGTGTCACCGTCTGTCTTGATCCCGACATAGCAGATAAATCGCTGCGATCAATGTTTCCCGAGGGCTTTCCTGTAAGTGTTAAGCAGCTCTACGAGAGGTTCTGTTCAAGCGATGAACCAAGTGTGCTCCGTAGCGGACCGTCGGTCGAGCATATTTTCTGCGAGATATATAACGCTCATGACCGCTTTAGAGATGCTTACCTAAAGCTCAAGATTATGGAGCTTCTCTTATTTCTCGGCAGTAATATTCCTGAAGGCGGACGCATTGGACAGTACGGTCTCACACGCGCACAGGTTGATAAGGTAAAGGAAATAGAACGAGCTATAACCTCTGATCTTTCTTCCCATAAGACACTCAAAGAGCTCTCACAAGAGTTCGAGTTTCCCTATGCCAGCATGCAGCGGTGGTTCAAGGAGGTTTATGGCACCAGTGTGCACGTATACCTCACACGCTATCGCATGGCACAAGCTGCGACACTCCTTCGGACAACCTCCAAGCCAATTGGTGAGGTGGCGTTTGAAGTCGGATATACCAATGCCTCAAAATTTGCTTCCACATTCCGCAATGTCGTTGGCATGGCACCTGGCGATTACCGTGAAAGCGCTGGGCAAGAAAGATAATCCACCCGCATAGATACACTTGGAGCTTGCTGCGACAATCGGGCTTTTCTCATTCAACGAGCTATGAATACAATTTGCTCATACTCGTCGTTTGGGAGGACCCATGGACCCTAGCAAAAAGAAAAAAAGCAGTTGGATACGGCAGCTTGCTTTATTTACACATGGACAGCGTCTAAAACTTGGAGCCTCGCTGTTATGTGCTGTGGTAGGTGTTGTTGGAGGCATTGTTCCCTTTTTTGCCGCCTACAAGTTGATTGCGCTTTCAATATCAGGCACCCTTGCTATCAGTGAAGTTGGACACTGGGCACTCATTGCCCTTCTCGGAGTGGCAGTTCAGACAATAGGCTATCTAGCCTCAACATCGACATCACATAGCGTTGCCTACCATACGCTTGAGAACTTGCGAAACGCCGCTTGCAAACAGCTTGCTGCATGCTCCCTCGGCGATGTTCAATCAGCGCCCTCTGGAGCACTTAAGAAAATAATCATTGACGATATTGAGCAAATGGAGCTGCCCATTGCCCACGTTATCCCGGAATTTACCAGCAATGTGCTTCTTCTCGTCTTGTGTTTTGCAATCGTGTGCTCAATTGATATCCGGCTCGCTCTCTCTATGCTCATCGCGCCAGCCTTGTCAATTGTGCCTCTTTCGCTCCTTTTTAAAAACTTTGAACGAGACTATGCAGCATACTGGACAGCAAGTGAGCGCGTTAACTCAACACTCGTCGAATACATCGATGGCATCGAAGTCATCAAGACT
>JABZHD010000226.1 GCA_015259045.1 Atopobium sp.
GCTTGAAGAGTGTGGTAAAAGAGGTGGCCAAGTCTAACGGCCAGATTATCCTCTTCATCGACGAGCTTCACACCATCGTAGGCGCTGGCGCTTCCGAGGGCTCCATGGACGCTGGAAACATCTTGAAGCCAGCACTTGCTCGTGGCGAACTCCGCGCAATTGGTGCCACTACGCTGGATGAATACCGCAAGTACATCGAGAAGGACGCTGCTCTTGCACGTCGTTTCCAGACCGTACTTGTCTCCGAGCCTACTGTTGAGGACACCATCTCTATTCTGCGTGGCCTTAAGGAGAAGTACGAGCAGCACCATCGCGTTCGTATTACGGACTCCGCCCTGGTTGCAGCAGCAGACCTCTCTAACCGCTACATTTCTGACCGATTCTTGCCAGATAAGGCAATTGACCTGGTAGATGAGGCGGCATCAAGGCTTCGCATGGAGCTGGATTCCATGCCAGCAGAGATTGATGCGGTTGATCGTCAGCTCACTCAGATGCAGATCGAGGAGCAGGCCCTGATGAAGGAGGAAGACGCTGCTTCTAAGGAGCGTCTGGAGAACCTTCGCGCAGAGATTGCTACAACGCAGGAGAAGCTGGATGGCATGAAGGCCAACTGGCAGAACGAGCGTGGCGCAATTGACCTGGTACAGGACTTGAAGTCTCAGATTGAGGACGCAAAGACGCAGATGGAGCGTGTGACCCGTGAGGGTGATTTGGCGCAGGCATCTGAGCTTCGTTACAGCACCATTCCAGAGCTTGAGCGTAAATACGATGAGGCAGAAAAAGCCCTTCTCGCCAAGCAGGAAGACGGCGGAATCCTCAAGGAAGAGGTCACCACAGACGAGATTGCCGAGGTAGTTTCTTCGTGGACCGGCGTTCCTGTGTCCAAGATGATGCAGGGCGAGATGGACAAGCTCAAGAACCTTGAGGACCAGCTTCACCTGCGCGTTATTGGTCAGACGACGCTGTTTCCGCAGTTGCTGCAGCAGTTCGCCGTTCTCGCGCAGGTCTGGCAGATCCAAACAGGCCTCTGGGCAGCTTCTTCTTCCTAGGCCCAACCGGCGTAGGTAAGACTGAGCTAGCAAAGGCGCTGGCAGAGCTACTGTTTGATGACGAGCGCTCACTGATCCGTATTGATATGTCTGAGTACATGGAGAAGTTCTCGGTCCAGCGACTCATCGGTGCGCCTCCAGGATACGTGGGCTATGACGAGGGTGGCCAGCTCACCGAGGCAGTTCGTAGGCATCCATACTCCGTCATCTTGCTGGACGAGATGGAGAAGGCTCATCCTGACGTCTTCAACATCTTGCTGCAGGTTCTGGACGACGGTCGTCTGACGGACGGTCAAGGTAGGGTAGTTAGCTTCAAGAACACCATCATTATCATGACCAGTAACGTTGGTTCGCAGTTCATTGCTGGTGCTGGCGAAGAGGGCCTTACCGAGGAGTCCAGGAAGCAGGTCATGGAGGCGCTGCGTAGCTCCTTCCGCCCTGAGTTCTTGAACCGTATCGACGACGTGGTTGTCTTCCAGCCTCTGGGTCTTGAGGACATTGAGCGCATTGTGGACATTCAGCTCAAGGATGTTCGTAGCAGGCTTGCTAACGAGCGCATGACGCTGGAGC
>JABZHD010000227.1 GCA_015259045.1 Atopobium sp.
GGATGTGGTGATGACCTGCGTAGTGGAAACTGGTGCGCCAAGAGCGGTCATGATCTCAATTGCAACGGTAGAACTTGTTTCGGCGACAAAGCCAATAACTGGCGTGAGCTTGGTAACGCCGTCGCCAACGGTGCGCATGATGCGTCCGCCGCCAATGGAGGTGCCCAAAGCCATAGTAGTTGCGCAGAGAAGCTTGACCCACAGAGGGATGCCGGTAGAAGGGTCGTGAAGACCTGCGGTAACCAGGGCCAACGTGATGATTCCCATGGTCTTCTGAGCGTCATTATTGCCGTGGCTGTATGCCATAAACGCAGCTGAGAGCACCTGAAGACGGTGGAAGAGACCATTTGCCTTTTTAGGTGGCCAATCAGCAAAGATCTCAAATACCAGCTTCATAATAAAGTAGCCCAGGGCCATACCAATAAGAGGCGAAGTAAACAGAGGAATAACAACTTTCTCTAGGACACCCGCCCAAAGAATGTGACCTGTGCTGCCGGTAAAAACAATGGTTGCACCAATAAGGCTGCCGATGAGCGCATGCGAAGATGAACTTGGAATTGAGAACCACCAGGTAAAGAGGTCCCAAATAATGGCACCCATCAGTGCAGCAAAAATAACGTAGAGCTGTAGCTGAATATCAACCAGACCAGACGCAATGGTCATAGCAACTTTCTCGCTCATAAGCGCGCCGATAAAGTTCATGATAGCCGACATGATAATTGCCGTGCGCAGAGGCAAAGCCTTGGTATACACCGTGGTAGCAATAGCATTTGCGGTGTCATGGAAGCCGTTAATGAACTCAAATATCAGAGCGGAAACAAGTACCGCAATAAGCAGGATGCTAGCCATTTTTCACAATGACATTCTGAACAGCGTTTGCAACATGCTTGCAAGCGTCAAGAGTAGACTCAAGTCTATCCAAAAGGCTCTTCCACTTAAGAACCTCAATCGGATCATCAACGTTTCTGAAGATAGAGCTCAGAGCGTTGCGGTAGACGACATCGCCCTGATCCTCGTATTCATTTGCAGAGCGTGTGTGACGAATGACCGAGTCATCCTTGTGATAATCAGGGAGACGATCAAAAGCCTTCTGCAGCTCCTCTGAAGCAAACAGGATTAGATGAGCTACCTGAACAGCCTCTGGACGCATCTCTTTGATGTCATACATGCTGAGGTGTGCAGAGACGCTCTCAATGCCGTCTGCAATCTCGTCCATAAGCAGGGCAAGACGCGAGATGTCCTCGCGATCAAATGGCGTGATAAAAGACGTGTTAAGGGTGGAAATAATCTTTCCTACCTGGTCATCACAAAGCGTCTCATAGTTCTTAATCTGAACTTCATAATCTTCTGAACTTGGAAATGACTCCATGTAAGAGACAAACAGTTTTGCCGTAGAAACAATCAGTGCAGAAAACTCAGAGAACATGCTATAGAACTCATCTTCTCTACGAGAAACTCGGCTCATATGACGCCCTTCACTTGGACTTTTTATTACATACACAGACACATTTAGTATAGCTGTTTAGGGCACGTATGCTGGAGATAATGACAATTTCAACTTCTCCATAGAGAAGCTGTCAATCATAATAAGATATGGACGAGGGAGGCCAGAT
>JABZHD010000228.1 GCA_015259045.1 Atopobium sp.
CTCCTGAAGAGCCCAAGCTTGCTTCTGCTCTGGGAGAAGAGATCCCCTTTGAACAGGTAGTCGTTGGCGATATCATCCGTCTTGCCTCGGGAGACATGATTCCTGCAGACTGCCGCGTTCTGGACGCCAAGGACCTCTTTGTCAACGAAACCGCGCTCACCGGAGAATCAGAGCCTGTCGAGAAAACCGCTGGTGTAGTACATGCTCGCCGTCGTGCGGACGGAACGCGCTATCCCCTCTCGCTCTCTGAGTGCACAAATCTGCTGTTCGCGGGCACTACGGTTCAGTCAGGAAGCGCAACGGTAGTGGTAGTTGCAACCGGCAACAAATCCTACGTGGGCACTATGTCTGAGCTGCTCCAGCAGCCTGCTGGCGAGACCAGCTTTGATGAGGGTCTCAAGTCCGTCTCCAAGGTGCTTGTCTCGTTCATGCTGATCATGTGCCCCATCGTGTTCTTTGCAAACGGATTCCTCAAGGGTGACTGGTTTGACGCGCTGCTCTTCAGCGTCTCTGTTGCCGTTGGCATTACCCCTCAGATGCTGCCTGTTATTGTGACCACTTGCCTTTCTCGCGGTGGAACGCAAATGGCTAAGCAGGACGTTATTGTTAAGAATCCGGCCGCAATCCAAAACCTGGGCGCCATGGACATCCTGTGTACTGACAAAACCGGCACCATCACCGCAGACGAGGTTGTGCTTGAGCGCCACCTCAACATTCTGGGCGAAGAGGATCCTCGCGTGCTCCGTCACGCGTATCTGAACAGCTACTTCCAGACGGGCCTCAGAAACCTCATTGACAACGCAATTATCAAGACCTCCAACGACGAGCTGCCCACTAACCTGCTGAGCATTGAGTACGAGAAAATCGACGAGGTTCCATTTGACTTTGAGCGTCGTCGCATGAGCGTTGTGGTTCGAAACACAAAAACTGACAAAACGCAGATGATCACCAAGGGCGCCGTCGAGGAAGTTCTCAACGCATGCTCCTTTGTTGACCTGGACTCTGAGATTAAGCCACTGACTCCCGCCCAGCGCAAGAGCGTTATGGACCGCGTCTACCAGCTCAATCAGGAGGGCATGCGCGTGGTTGGCGTTGCTCAGAAGAGCGACCCTCGTGGCGTCGGCGAGTTTGGCGTAGACGATGAGCGCGACATGGTGCTTATTGGCTACCTGGCCTTCTTGGATCCACCAAAAGAGAGCGCTCGCGAGGCAATTGCCAAGCTCAACCAGAGAGGCGTGCAGGTCAAGGTACTCACCGGCGACAACGAAGGCGTTGCCGCTGCCGTATGCAAAAAGGTGGGCATCCACGTTGACGAGCTTTTGCTTGGTAGCGACGTAGAGAACCTCAACGATGAGCAGCTCAAAGAACGTGTCGAGAAGACCCAGCTCTTTGCAAAGCTTTCCCCAATGCAAAAGGCTCGTGTTGTCTCTGCACTCAGGTCCAACAACCACGTGGTCGGCTTCATGGGCGACGGCATCAACGACGCTGCTGCAATGCGTTCCTCCGACGTAGGAATCTCCGTTGACACCGCTGTTGACGTGGCAAAAGAGTCCGCTGACAGCATTTTGCTGCAGAAGGACCTGCTGGTACTTGAG
>JABZHD010000229.1 GCA_015259045.1 Atopobium sp.
TCATCATAGTGCTCTCCGTCTGGTCCCACATAAGGGAACTGGATGATATCAACACCTAACTGTTCAGCAATTCCTGGAGCAAAGTCTGCGCAGGAGTCCATGATGATTCGAACGTTACTGGGCTTATGATATGCAGCTGAAAGCTCAGTAGGCTCAAGGTCTTCAAAGGCAACCTCGCTGATTTCTTCTTCGGCCTTATCTTTTTTATTGAACATCTGGTTCCTCAATCTTAGGTTTGATAATTCCGTATCCACCATTTTTACGATGGTAAATGACATTAGTCAAACCAGTGGAAGAATTAACAAAGACATAAAAATCATGGCCGAGAAGGTCAGTTTGGACAAGCGCCTCCTCTTCTGTCATTGGCTCAAGATCAATGTATTTCTCGCGAACAAGCTGGTCATCAAGATCTTCAGCTGGAATCTCAATGAGATTGGCAAGATCTTCTTGTGTAAGAGCAACTCCGCGCTCAGACTTTACATGATGACGGCGCTCAACAACTTTTGTCTTGTACTTACGCAGCTGTCTGGAAACTTTTTCTGCTGCTTCATCAATAGCCACATACATATCGTCAGAGCTAGCGGTGACACGAACAACATTGTTACGAACAAATACTGTAACCTCAGCTGTCTTTCTATCTGGATTTGAAGGGTTTTTGTCTACTCTGAGAACAACATCGCAAGACATAGGAGTGATGTCAAATACCTTAAGAGCATCACCGATTTTCTGGTCTACGTGTGCGCGCAAAGCCTCAGAAATACTTACCTTGCGTCCCGAAATCTTGATGTCCACCATGGGAGCCTCCTATCGGATACACGAGACATCTTCTATCTGATGTCTGTATAACAACAATACCCATTTGTCGGTCAATCATTCCATAAAAAGTTGAATTGAGCGGTAAACGGTTAGAGACTATTTCTCTTTATGTGCGATTAATTTTGCTCAGAGGAAGATGTAGCTGAATCAGCGCTGGTAGGTTGCGTAGAAACTTCCACAAGACCAGAAATCTTATTGGTAGTTGAGAGGTGTGGCAAGGTGCCAATCCACTTGTTTCTAATAACTCCCTCGACACCGTTAGATTGAATAGCTGAAAGAGCTTGCTGAATTTGTGTAGCGAGAGCTTTGTTACTAGTTGCAACAGAAATACCAATCGTGGATGGAACGTCAACGACACCAACCATAGAAATATCTTTGTTTGCTGCCAAATAGGCACCGGCATATGCATCACAGGCCACATAATCGATGGAACCATTTTCAAGTGCTTCAAAAGCATCATTTAGGTTAGAAAAACCCTGAACAGACATGCCCGTAAGCACCTGACCCATTGCGCGCTCAGACAAAGAGCCCGTTTGAACACCAACTGACTTTCCACTCAAACTATCAGCAGTAATGTTTGTCTCTGAACCCTTATGGAAAAGAGCTGTTGCATACTCAGCATAACCAGAAATGAGCGTGCTTGTTGAATCTTCGCCGCTTCTGACATCCATGACAATATCGCAGCCTGCTTGCAGACCATCTACTGGACCATTGACTGACACAAACTTAACGTCTACGCCCAACTGATCTGCAATCGCAGAGGCCACTTC
>JABZHD010000022.1 GCA_015259045.1 Atopobium sp.
CGTCAGGATACTTTCTAATGGTCATAGAAAGCTCTTTGATATGACGGACGTAAATCTCTTCCCAGAGCATATCAACGGTTTCTGGCTTGTCGTAGACAGCCTCAAGAATATCTACAAACTTCTTTGAGAATTGCCTGTCAAAATAGACATGGCCCAACATAATCCAAGAATTTGAACCGCCAATTTCTACGCCGGTAATACGTCCACCACGACCCTCTTTAAGGCACCACTCATCAGTTTCTCCTGCAACATACGTTGCTGAGTAATAGGCCTCATAGACATAGTGCTCAAAAGGATTCTGAGTAAAGTAGTCATCTGACGAGCAGATATACGTATTATCAAGCTGATCTTTCACATACCAAAGCGTAGAGTTGTTATTTCTTGTTGCATAATCTGGGTTAACAACAATCTTGACGCCATACTTCTCCTCCAGATAGAAGAAGTACTCCTTCTTATAACCCACAACAACGGTGATGTCAGTAATACCAGCTTCAAGCAACTGATGAATCTGGCGCTCGATCAGAACTTCTCCACGAACCTTCAGGACACCCTTTGGCTTCTCATATGAAATAGGTGCAAAGCGAGAAGACAGACCAGCTGCCATAATAATGGCATTCTTAACCTCATAAGGTTTCAGAGCTTCAAGACCCTTTGGTGTGATGAGTCCCTCTTCAATAAGACCCTGGTCCTCAAGCGTTTTTACTGCTGAATTAACTGATCCCAAAGAAAGCTCAGTCTCTTCTGCAAGCTGCCTCTGATTGAGCTTCTCGTCAGAAAGAGCAATAGTTTTTAATACAGAAAACACGTTATTTGTTAGTGCCACGGTTCCTCCAAATGAAGACCAATTAACTGCGAAAATAAACTTTCAAATCAATTTACTTCAGTCATAATACTCCTATGTTCAAATTTATACAAGTATGAACATATTTTGAACATAATAACTTTAGAAGATTGTTAAAGGCTGCCAATCTAACAAAAAAACGGCACCTGAGATGCCGTTTTACCTTTTATGTATTGCTTTACAAACGAGAAGACCCTAGTAAGGACCAAAATCCAAACGCGCTGGATAGTGGTTTTTACGCTTCTCAACTGGTGGCATTTGCATGTAATCGCCGTAAAGCATCCTAAGGAATTTATCATTTTGATTAGGGAACGCTACTTGAATTCCATCAAAATCAAGCTTATCGACAGGAAAAACCTCATCAACTGGATAGGTATTTACAAACCTATCCGTATCGTGCAGGTAGGCAATTCTTTTTGTCTTAACGTGAGCAAAGCGGTTGCGGGCTTCCTGCTCACGCTCATACATTTTCTGAGTAGAGAGATGCAGCAGTTTGCAAACTCCCCTACCCATAGTAACTGCTGCCTTTAAGAGCTTTCCTTTGATGCCGTCGGCCAAAATAACAGGGCGAGGAACGTCAACGAGGATGCGCATATGTGACCAGAACCACGCATCAAATGCCTGCTTCTGATATTCCTTCTCGTCATCCGAAACATTATCAAAGCAGTAGACATCTAGGAAAATACCAAGGTCAAGAGGAAGTGGCGCAAGTGCTTCTTCGCAGAACTGTGTTCCTTTGAGCATAATGCGCGTGGTTGGGAATGGATAGTTGATGTCCCTCTCAGTATTCATGATTGAATACTTTTCTGACCACTCTTTATCATAGATATCTAAGAGTTTGTTGAAGTCTTCTGCAGGAAGACAAACGTCGATATCATCATCCCAAGGAATAAATCCCTTATGACGAAGGGCGCCAATCGCGGTGCCGCCAAAACCAAAATAGCGGATGTTGTTGGCTTCACACGTGTCTACGAAGTCCTTTAAAATCATCAGCTCAACTTGCTGGAGATGCTTAAGCGTTTCTGTATCGTATGTGCGCATTATCGACCTTCATACATCTTCTTGTAGTAATCCTGATAATCACCGGAAACTACATTCTTAACCCACTCGCGGTTCTCTAAATACCAGTTGATAGTGGTAACAATACCCTCTTCAAATGGAGTCTCTGGATACCAGCCAAGCTCTTCTTTAATCTTATCGGGTGCAATGCCGTAGCGGCGATCATGACCCTTGCGGTCAGTAACGTAAGAGATTAGATTCTCAGTAATCTGAGTGTCCCCAGTGATTCTTGCAACTTCACTAATAATGCGCTTAACAATATAGAGATTGTTGCGCTCGTTGTGACCGCCAACGTTATAAACCTCACCAAGGCGTCCACCTTCAAGAACCATAGCAATTGCCTTGCAGTGGTCATCAACGTACAGCCAATCGCGAACATTAAGTCCGTCGCCATAGACAGGAAGAGACTTGTGTTCCAAGCAATTCTCAATCATCAGAGGAATGAGCTTCTCAGGGAACTGATATGGTCCGTAATTATTAGAGCAACGGGTAATTACTGCTGGGAATCCGTATGTATCATGCCAGGCCTTTACAAACATATCTGCAGAAGCCTTAGATGCAGAGTAAGGGCTATGAGGGCTCAATGGTGTAGTCTCACGGAAGAATGCCTCTGGATCATCAAGCGGAAGTGAACCGTAGACTTCATCAGTAGAAACCTGCAGGTATCTGTGGTTTCCGTAGGAGCCCTGACCATCATTCCAGAAAGACTCTGCAACGCTCAGAAGAGCGACAGTACCCATAACGTTGGTGTCAGCGAAGGCACCCGGATCTTCAATAGAACGGTCTACGTGGCTCTCTGCTGCAAAGTTAACAACGTAATCAGGATGATAGGTCTCAAACAGCTGTGTCAGAGCCTCTTTATCCCTAATGTCAACGTGAGCAAAGGTATAGCGAGAATCTTGATCATATTCCGAGAGGTTCTCAAGGTTGCCTGCATAGGTCAGAGCATCCACGTTCAAGATATGAATGTCCTGATTTCTTCTAAGCATATAGTGGATAAAGTTAGATCCAATAAATCCAGCTCCACCAGTTACCAAATAGGTCTTCACACTAACCTCTTTCTACCTTCGAAAGATATGTCGCAAGAGCCTCCTGCCAAGGCCTCATACAATTTCCAATGGTACTCTCAAGATGACCGTTTACCAAAGATGAATACGCAGGGCGAGAAGCGCTTTCTGGGTGCATCTCTTTCCACTGAGCAGAGGTTACCCTACGAACCTTACAGTCAAGATTGCTGCCAGCCATAATAGCTTCAGCAAAATCAGCCCATGAACATGTTCCTTCATTGGTTGCGTGGTAGATGCCATAGTTCTCAGTGGCTGCAATGCACAAGATTGTGTGAGCTAGGTCATTTGCGCTGGTAGGATTACCTACTTGATCATCAACAACACTAATTTCTGGATACTTTGCGCCAAGAGCGCGCATAGTTGCCACAAAGTTCTTGCCAACATAGCCGTAAAGCCATGCCGTTCTCACTACAAACGTTTGAGGATTTGCCGCAAGCGCAAGTCCCTCTCCCGCCAATTTGGAGCGCCCATACGCAGAAACAGGATAAGGAGCATCTTGTTCTGTACGAGGCGAGCTTTCTTTTCCACTAAAGACATAATCGGTAGATACTTGAACAAGCTTTGTCTGCGTAGCACTGCAAGCTCGTGCAAGATTCATAGGACCAAGGGCATTTACCGCAAAGGCCGTCTCAAAATTGCTTTCGCAGCCGTCTACATTTGTTGCGGCCGCACAGTTAATAACAAGGTCATAACGATCATGCTGGTCAAACCATGTATTTACCGCTTCTGAACTAGTAATATCAAGCTCGTCTGCATCGGTATAGTCAACATCTGGATCAACAAACAACTTTGGAATAGGACCAATTTCAGAGATACCAGTCTCAAAAAGACGCTTGAGTTCATTGCCCAACTGACCATGAGAGCCAGTAATAAGAATACGCATGTTATTCCCCTTTTTCAGAAGGAAGAATACGTCCTTCTGCAACGCTCTTGAGGTGCTCGCCATACGTAGATTTACCGTAGCGTTCTGCACATTCAATGAGTTTTGAGCTATCAATCCAGCCATTCTCAAAAGCAATCTCTTCTGGAACGCTTACCGGCAGACCCTGAGCTGTTTCAACGGTACGAACAAAGGTAGATGCCTCAAAAAGAGACTCCATAGTTCCTGTATCCAGCCACGCAAAGCCACGACCAAGAGTAACAACATCAAGCGTGCCATCGTCAAGATAGAGTCGATTAAGGTCAGTAATCTCGTACTCACCACGAGCGCTTGGCTGAACCTGCTTTACCAGCTCAGTAACACGTTGATCGTAGAAATAAAGTCCGGTTACTGCGTAGTTAGATTTTGGATGAGCTGGCTTCTCCTCAATTGAAATAGCGTTGTAGTTCTTATCAAACTCAACAACGCCAAAACGCTCTGGATCATCAACGTGATAGCCAAAAACTGTGGCACGACCAGCAGTTTGTGCCTGCTGAGCAGCTTTTCTCACAAGTCCTGAAAGGCCATTTCCAAAGAAGATGTTGTCTCCAAGAATCAAAGCTGCAGCGTCATCACCAATAAACTCTTTACCAATAACAAATGCCTGAGCTAATCCATCAGGTGAAGGCTGTTCAGCATAGCTGATGGAGATGCCAAAATCAGAACCGTCACCCAAGAGCTTCTCGAAATTGGGCAGATCACGAGGCGTGGAGATAACCAAGATATCTCTAATGCCTGCAAGCATAAGCGTAGACAGAGGATAGTAAATCATTGGCTTGTCATAAACAGGCAGGAGTTGTTTAGATGTAACGGTTGTCAGAGGATAAAGCCTGGTACCGCTACCTCCTGCAAGAATAATGCCTTTCACAATCTACTCCTCATCAATCGAGTTTCTCGCGCAATGGTACTTAGAATAACGCTCATACGTAAGCTTACCAAAGTCCTACTCAACGGCCGTAATTCTATATAGTCTGTAAGGACCTTCTCGAAGAACAACCTCAAATCCAGGATCTTTATCGGTGATTTGTAGGCCTGAGAAGAAATAGCTTTGATCTCCTAACAAAGCTGGATTTTCCAAGTCGAGCAACAGGACATATCTTGCTCCAGTTTCTCGGACCGCCTGCTGAACCTCTGGATTAGTAGCTACCTCATTAAGCTTTGTACGAATAATTACACTTTGTGGCAATTCTTCCGATTCTACCTTTGCCCGGTAGAAAATGTTCATGCCATAAAGTGAGTTCAGAACAAGCGAGCCATCGTAAGGATTATTAACTACCAGGTCATTACCAACAATCTGGAGAGCTTTTTTTACAAACTCATCCTCACTTGCCTTATAAGTTGTATGCTCACGAGGCTCAAAGACCTCATTAAGCCAAATGATGCCATAACGAAGCTCACTGCGTTCTCTTCTGGGCAGGCTTGCTAAATCCCAAGGACTTAGGAGCGCACAACCCCACAACACAGCAATAATGCACATGAGAATGCCGGAGTTTTTAATAAACATGCAGGGCTTACAGGATGATTGATCTCCATTTGCAGAAATGGTGCAAGCAGAATTCTCTGAGTTGATTTTCTCGCCTTTGTTGCCTTCTTTAACTGTCTTAATTCCGTGTTTAATCAGATCAAACAAAAGCGTAATAGCGGTTTCCATGCCAATAATTGCAACAGGGACTGCTGCTATTGCTACCATCGCGGCAGTTCTTTCTGGATCGGTATACCAAAATCCCGAGAAAAACCTCTTAATAGGAAGCACATCAGAAAGACTAGCCACATAAATGACGGCAGTCATGAGAAACGCCAGAGTGAGCCAGCGATAATTCTTGTTCAAAATGCAGCTAACAAATCCAATCCAGAACGCAACCGCAAAGAGAATTTGTGGCATGTTCATGAGCAAGCCAAAGTTCAATACGGTTTGAGCTGCTGCAAGCGGTTTGACATAAATCTCCCACACAAAATTGACCGTAGGAGCCAAGAAGCTTGTATTAAGCAGGAAAACCCAAATGCCAACCGCAAGGCCAGCTGTTACAACTTCCATAACCGCTAAAAGCGCAATACCTTTTGTTTTTGAAAGAGTGAATTTGTCTTGAAGGAAGTTAGTAAGTCGTGGCAAGAAACTGCAAAGCACATAAGGTAAAACACAGATAGCCCAGAAGAAATCTGCGCTTGGATGCATCATAGCAAGGGCGAGAATACCCATCACACACAAAAGCACTAGCCTTGGATTTACAAACGAAGCCGACTTTAGCTGTTCAGCAGCAGAATCATTTTTGTCCGAAACAGCACCATTGAGCATCAAGATGAAAAGTACAACAGCACTAGGAACAGCGCAGAATCCCATTACGTTTGGAAATACTGCATGAACAGTGACCATTCGAAGAGGAAATGCCAGCTGTGCAAAAACTACAAATGAGGTTAGAACGCTGGCAACGAGGTTTTTCTTTCCTATTGTTTGAAGCAGTGCGCAAATACCAACTGGATATATAACTGCCACAGAGACAAACCACACAACGTTTTCTGTCAGTACTTCATTAAGACCGGTTATGGTCGTAGCAACAGCAGCTACCGAATGAAGCGCATTTGGATAGAAGCCTTCATCAAAGAAGGGAGTCTGAAACTCTGGCCTTGCTCCTGTATAAAAGGCAGCATGCAGCATGGAATAAATGCCCGATTGAACACTTCTTGTAATGTATGCAAGATGCGCATAATTATCAGCGGACTGCAAGAACCATGAGGGGTTTCTAATTGCCTTGTGGAAAATAACAAAGAATATTGCAGTAGAGATAACAGCAGTTACTAAGAGAAAGACTCCGTTTAGAGAGTCCTTCTCGCCAAGGTTTGCATGAGATTGATTTTCCTGGATGGGTCTGATTTTCTGAATAAGATACGCAAGCCCAGCAGCAATCAGAATAAAAAGACCAACGCCTCCCAAAAGCGGCGTTACACCTTTTAGACCCAGAGGGTAGATGGCAATTCCAGAAAAGCCAATAAGGCAGACCGAAATAAGCGGAGCTACCACAAGGGATGTCATTCGTTTAGTGCCAAGAGCACGAGAAAAAAGATATCCCGGTACATAACAAAGAACCAGTACAACTGCTACGGCTAAAGCAAACTGTCTCCACATATGTAAGTTTCCTTATTTAGTGGCCATTACCAATTAGACGAGCTGAGCCCAGCGCTTTTTACCTGCCTGAAGAAGGGCTTTCTCAAGAACTGCTGGTTCAACCTTATAGGTCTTTGCGGGAAGAGGTTGCTGATTAATCTTAATGCCACCACCATCAATGAGACGACGAGCCTCACCGTTACTTGAAGCAATCTCTACTTCAACCAAAATCTTTGGCAGGTAGATGAGACCGTCTTCATCTGCTTCAAGGGAAATTGCAAACTCTTTGACATCATCAGGAACCTCATTGTTCTTAAACTGAGCATCAAAAGCTGCCTGAGCCTTAAGACCTTCTCCCTCACCGTGATAAAGGTCAACGATATTTCTACCAAGAGCACGTTTGAGCTGGTAAGGATCAGCAGTACCATCCTCAAAGCTCTTATCGATTGCATCAAGCTCATCAATAGAGAGCGTAGAGCAAAGGCGGTAGTACATTGGAATAATCTCATCGGTGATAGACATAACCTTGCCAAACATATCATTTGGCTCATCAGTCAGTCCAATGTAGTTGCCATAAGACTTACTCATCTTCTTGGTGCCATCAGTACCCACAAGAAGAGGCATGGTAAGCGCAATCTGCGGCTCCATGTCCATATCACGCATAAGATCACGGCCGGCAAGCAAGTTGAAGATCTGGTCGTTTCCGCCCATCTCTACGTCTGCCTTGATAACAACAGAATCATATGCCTGAAGAACAGGGTAAATGAACTCGTGAAGCGCAATTGGCTGCTGATTATGATAGCGATTAGAGAAGTCTTCTCGCTCAAGAATACGAGCAATGGTGAACTTGCTCATAAGGCCAAGCATGGTCTCAAGATTCATAGGCTTAATCCAGTCACCGTTATGAACAACAGTGGTTCTTTCTGGATCAAGAATCTTCATAGCCTGGTTGACATAGGTCTCTGCGTTTGCATCCACCTGCTCTGCAGTGAGAGGAGGACGGGTAGAATCGCGTCCGGAAGGGTCTCCGATCAGCGCGGTGCCGCTACCAATAATCAAGGTGACATTATGGCCAAGGTCTTGGAACTGACGCATCTTGCGCAAAGGAACTGCGTGTCCCAGATGCAAATCAGGACTTGTTGGATCAACGCCAAGCTTAATATTAAGAGGGGTACCCTTCTTGAGTTTTTCTTTTAGACCATCCAAAGGAACAATCTGCATAGTTCCTGAAGTAATAACACGGAGCTGTTCTTCTACTGAAAGCACTCTGTATCCTCTCAACGCAAGCCTGTTAAACCATATAGTTACTGCTTCAAATAGTATCAATTCAAAATGTTATCTATCAGAATACAACAGAGTTGTAACTCTTTATTCACTGAAACATAAATATCAGACTATAATAGTGAGAGCTATGACAAGGAGGCTCAATGGGTATTAGAACCCGTCGTGCACGTAAACACGCAAACACACATGCCGTAGGTTTTGGCATTGCCGGATTCTTTGGCTTTATGGCTCTTCTCGCGCTTGCACTTGCTCTTTCTTTGGGTGCAGCTGTTTCTTCATGGCTCGAGGACCTGCCAGATTACAACTCTGCTGATGCCTACCTGGTAGCAGAGCCTACCCGCGTTTATGACTCCAAGGGTAACGACATTGCTGACTTCTATTTGCAGCAGCGTCGTTCCGTTACCCTAGATCAGATTTCTCCTTATGTTATTCAGGGCACCATTGACACTGAGGATAAGCGCTTCTATTCCCACAGCGGTATTGACCCCTGGGGTATTGTTCGCGCATCTGTTGGCTCTTTGTTTGGTGGCGGCGAAGGTGCTTCCACTATTACCCAGCAGCTTGTTCGTAACACTGTTCTTTCCAACGAGCAGTTTGAGCGTTCTTTGAAGCGTAAGGTCCGCGAGGCTTACATCTCTATTCAGATGGAGAAGAAGTTTACTAAAGACCAGATTCTTAATATGTACCTCAACACCATTTACTACGGTAATGGTGCTTACGGTATTGAAGCAGCAAGTATTATCTACTTCAACAAACATGCAAGTGACCTAACCCTTGCTGAGGCTGCAACACTTGCTGGTCTTCCAAACGCACCTTCTGCCTATGACCCAACTGTTAATCCAGAGGCAGCAAGAGAAAGGCGTAATACCGTTCTTGAGCGTATGCTTCGAGCGGGCGATATTACACAGGAGCAGTACGATGAAGCTGTTGCAGAGGACTTAGTACTTAACCCTGGTACTTTGACCGACAACATTGGCCAGTTCCCTTACTGGACTGACTACATTCGTAGCCTGCTTCAGGAAGACTTTGATAGCGATACCATTCTTCAGGGTGGATTGCGCGTTTACACTACGCTTGATCCTGACCTCCAGAAAGATGCTGATGAGGCTGCTAGAAGGCGTATTGCTGAGCTTGGCAACCCTCGCCTGGGCGCTGCTTTGGTTTCCATTGATCCTCAAACTGGCTACATTAAAGCAATGGTTGGTGGACAGGATTACTCAAAGAGTCAGTACAACATTGCAACCAGTAGTAACCGTCAGATGGGCTCCAGTTTTAAGATGTATACGCTGGTAGCAGCCCTTTCTGAGGGTATGAACCCAGAGATTGTTCTTAACGGCAACTCCCCTATGCAAATTACGCCAACCTGGTTGGTTAAAAACGCTGGCAACTACAGCTACGGTGCAATTACCCTGCGTCAAGGTACGGTTTACTCGTCCAACACTGTTTACGCACAGGTTGCTGAAGCTATTGGTATCGATAAGATCCTTCAGACGTGCTATGCCATGGGTATTCGCACTCAGCTACAGCCATACCTGTCTACCACTCTTGGTTCTCAGGGCGTAACCCCTATTGAGCAGTGCACAGCATTTGCAACGCTTGCTGCAGGCGGTGTTCGTCGTGATGCTGTAGCAATTACACGCATCGAAGACCGTAACGGAAACGTTATCTACGAGCACAAGGACAACCCAGTTCAGGCAATTAGCCCAGCTGTTGCTGCAGCTGCTACCGATGTTCTGAGCGGCGTTCTTACCTCTGGTACTGGTCGCTATGCTTACAACCTGAAGACCTTTAACCAGCCAGTTGCTGGTAAGACAGGTACTTCCGATAACTCCGAGGACCTTTGGTTCTGCGCCTATACTCCACAGCTTGCAACAGTTGCTTGGTGTGGATATCCAGATAGCCGTGACCCCGTTATCATTGGCGGTGGAGAGTCTTCTACCTTTGTTACTGCACAGTATGTTTGGGCGTACTACATGAACGCAGCTCTCTCTGGCGTTGCTCGCGCTGAGTTCCCAAAGACCACTGAAACTATTGCTTACAAGCCTAATAGTTACTGGAAATTTGTTGGTGGCTCCGCTAATGCTAAGCAAAATGAGAAAGATGACGACGAAGAGGAAGAGGAGGAGACTACCGAGGAGGAGGAAGAGGACGATACCACCACTACTCCTACCACTCCTACTACTCCAGCCACACCAGGTACCGGTACGGGCACTGGCACGGGTACCGGAACAGGTACTGGAACAGGTACTGGAACAGGAACAGGTACTCCATAAACCTCTGGTTTATCTACAGCAAAAAGGAGTCTGCTCTATGCAGGCTCCTTTTTTGTAAGACTTGTGCCTTGACGGGTTTCTCGCCAAAGGCTTTCTGTTTAGAAAATGCTGTCCACGTTGCCAAGCTGCGTAATGATTCGTACCACGTCTGCAGCGTGCGCGGTTTTATCCACAATCATCAAAACGGTATCGTCACCAGCAACGGTGCCGACAACGTGGTCAAGCTCAACATCATCGAGGGCAAATGCAACTGCTGATGCGGTGCCAGGGTGACAGCGAATCACAATGAGATTCTCTGCTGCCGTAGCGCCAACTACAAACTCAGAGAGCATTTTCTGCAAATGCATATCTTCAGAAAGCACATAGGCGCCCTCGGGAAGCTTTTGCAAATCCATTTCTGCTGTATCACGAGAAACGGTTGCTTGAGTACAAGCAAAGCCACGATCCTTAAGCATGTCAACAAGATCGCGCTGCGTACGGATTGACTCGCTGCGAACAAGCTCACGAATCACGTCCTGTCGAGCATTTCTATGCTTCACGTCGCCTTCTTTCTTTATGCGGCTCACTAACTTTTGAAAACAAATGATAGTGAGTAAAAGAATATACTTAATCAACCCTTATGCGCACGCCAAACCGCTAAACGGTGTAAATTACCCGCTCGTCGGTCGGAATATTGCATTCACCGTTTTCTAAAAGTATTTATGC
>JABZHD010000230.1 GCA_015259045.1 Atopobium sp.
ACAATGACCAGCTCAGAGCCACCGTCTGCCCAGACAATCTTGCGAGCAGCCTCAAGCTGACCCACCAGGCTTGCAGGAGGATTATCTACCTGGTTGACCAGGCGACCTAACTCGCGACGATGCGGCGTCATGATGAGCGGAGCGGTACGACGAGTGAGCTCGGGGAAATCTGGGAGGTTGTTATTAGTGAGGCGAGCAATGCAGTTGAGCGCGTCGGCGTCAACAATAACGGGCAGCTCAGAGTCAAGCAGCGCGGAGGTAACCTTGACGGTTCCGCCGGAAACACGCATACCAGGACCAACCAGCGTAACGGTGCGCATGGCGGCAAGCTGCAGCACCAGTGGAGCTGCTTCCTCGGTAAACACGCCCTCAGCGTCGCACGGGAGGCCAATAACGGGAACCTCTGGCAACATCATCTGAACGCAGCTGACAATGGCCTCAGGAACTGCCAGCGTAACGTAGCCAGCACCCGCACGAGCAGCCGCCTTAGCAGCAAAAACAGCAGCTCCGGGGAAGCGGCTTGAGCCACCAACCACCAATACGGAGCCACGAGAGTATTTATCGCAGTCGTTGAGCTGGGCAGGAACAGAAGCAAGATAATCTTCCAGGTCAACGCGCCAGGCAACAGGATCTGCCTCAACAACCAGACGCTCAGTCTGCTCGGCCAGAGGAGCTACAACAATGGAGCCGCAAACGTCGCGGCCTGCGTCTGCAATAAGGCCAGGCTTAAGCGCAATCATGGTAACGGTAACGTCAGCGACAACACACGCGCTTTCTACCTGGCCCTTCTGCGCAGAAAGGCCACTGGGAACGTCAACGGAAAGCACGCGAGCGCCGGACTGATTGAGGCACTCAATCCAAATATCAAATGGAGCACGAACCTTGCCGTGGAAGCCAGTTCCCAGCATGCAATCGAGCACCACGTCAGCTGTTGCCAGCAGGTCAATCAGCTCCTGGCGAGAAGGGCCAACAAGCACGGAAACTCCCGCGCGAACGGCGCGCTGCGCCATCTGACGTGCAAGATCGCCGGAAATCTGATCAGGCTCAAGCGGAGTGACTACCTTAACGTTGCAGTTTCTAGAGCGCAGCGCTTCTGCTGCCACCCAGCCATCTCCACCGTTATTGCCAAGACCTACGAGGATGACAACGTTAGAGATGTCCCCTCCCATGCCAAGGGCCTCTTGAGCAGCAGCGTAACCTGCACGGTGCATGAGCTCGGAAACGCTCACGCCCACGCGTGTCAGCGCAATCTCTACACGCTTGATGTCCTCAACATTTAGTACCGGCTGCATAACTTACTCCTCGGATTTAACAACATCATCAAAGGTTGTCTCAATTATAGGTTCTTGCACGCGCTCAAGCTCATCCAACACAGAACGAGCTTCTTTGAACGAACGTGCCAGCTCTTGGGCAGCATCTTCCTTTTGATCTACCTTGGGTTTTACGGCGTTGGTTACCGCAACCGCATTGGCTACCGCAACATCTCTGGTATACGAGATAGAAAGCGCAATCTCCTGCACGCCCTGCTCGGCCGCAATC
>JABZHD010000231.1 GCA_015259045.1 Atopobium sp.
TTTCTTGTGCGCAAATGCTGGAAGTGGACGGGTTTCTCGCCAGGTGGACGACGGGAGTTGGGCGTACGCTTGTGCGCGCCTGATTTCTTCAAAGAATCTGTAACTTTTGCCTAAAAGCATTAAAGAATCTGTAGATTTGCCTGATTTTGTTAAAGAATCGGTGCCGCAAATACAGATTCTTTGCACTTTTCAGGCAGGCCTTTCGTGACGTACCTTTTGGATCCAGTGTGGTGTCATGGGCGCTTTCATCGAGCCTGATTTTCTCGCCAAGTCTGAACGATTTGCCTGAAAAGCGCACCATATCTGAGCTATTTGCCGGTTTTTCTCACCTTGTCTGAGCTGTTTTACTCAGACATGACGCGTTTTTCAGGCTCGAAATAGGCTCGCAATCTAAACCCCAAACTAGCTCGGTTACGCGCGACAAAAAGAAACCCCAGCCGAAGCTGGGGTTGTCAATTCACTGGAGGCGAGACCCGGATTCGAACCGGGGATAAAGGCTTTGCAGGCCTCTGCCTTACCACTTGGCCATCTCGCCATATGAAAAAGGCCGAAACGAATCCGGCCGAAAAATCATGGAGCGGGCTACGGGGTTCGAACCCGCGACCTCAACCTTGGCAAGGTTGCGCGCTACCAACTGCGCTAAGCCCGCGAACGCGAGGAATAATATACGCAAGTTCACGGCCGAGTGCAAGTGTAAATTTCAAAATCGTCAAACTTTTTTAGAAAAGCCACGAATCCTCATGCGCGCAAGAGGTGGATTTTTCTTGCAAATCTTACAAATAAGAGCAGGTAGATTGCCAAGTGTGGCCGCTTGCCGTATCATAGAACAAGAACTTTTGAATGAGGTTGTATGTTCTTTATTGTCGCGTCGCTCATAGCTCTTTTGACGCTTGCGTATCTTGTCGCAAGCGGTTTTGTTCGCGTGGTGCGCTATTTTTGGGGCTGGCTCTCGTCTTGCGAGAAGATCGATGGGCTCGCACCCGACGCTTCTAGCGCTGTATCGGACGCACCTGACGACGCACCCGACGCCGCACTAGCCGCACCGTTCTCCAAGCCAAAACCAACGCAAGCCGAGCTTTCGGCGTACTTGGACAAGATGCATCTTGGTTGGTACCAGGTGGTCATTCTCTTCATTGTGGGTTGCATGGCTGGCCTTCTTATCGAAGAGATCTGGATGCTCATTACCGCTGGCCTGACCGAGAGCAGGGTGGGCCTTATTTGGGGACCGTTCTCTCCGCTTTACGGAACCGGCGCGGTGTTTCTGCCGGTAATTTGCTATCAGTTGCACAAGCATCACGCCAATAACCTGGTCATTTTCCTGGTTTCAGTTGTTGTCGGCGGCACGCTGGAGCAGCTTACCGGCTGGGGAATGCAAGAGATTTTCCACTCGGAATCATGGACGTATGCCCATCTTCCAGACGCCATCACACAGTGGGTGGCCTGGCGATTCTTGGGCTTTTGGGGCATTTTGGGCCTGATTTGGTGTCGCGTCATCATGCCT
>JABZHD010000232.1 GCA_015259045.1 Atopobium sp.
GGTAACAGGGGAGCAAAGTCCAATACAAGCGGCTCAACTGTCAGGTCATGTCCGTAGAGCCCCTTGTCAACACCAAGTGCAGCACACACCTTACCTGGCCCGGTGGTGAGGTCGCGCAGCTTGAGCGGGTGCTTATGCGCACGTTCCGCTTGCTCTTTACCTGCATGTTCCGTATGCGCTTTATCCGCGCGTCCTGCCTCACGGAGCTCGCGCATAGATGCCGTGCCCTCAAGAGGCTCAACCGCGCGCACCAAGCATCCGCTGCCAAAGCCCTCAGGACCACACACCACATTGCAGCAGTGATGCATGCCGTACGAAACGTACACGTACAGGTGACCCGTAGGTCCAAACATGGCTGCATTGCGCTCACTGAGACCGCCAAACGCATGACTCGCCGGATCATCTTGGTCGTAAGCTTCGGTCTCCACAATTCTTGCAACTAGTTTGTGTTTCTCGTCATTAAGCGTAATTGTCCTTGTCAGAGTGCATCCCAGAAGCAGCGGTGCGGCCACATCTGAGGGATTCTCTAGAAAATCTGGAAACATGCCATCTCCTTTATTGGTTATGCGCTACAATACTACCAACCTTTAAGGACGGTGCGAGACACCGGCAAGGCCCATAGCGTTGAGTGCGCATGTTCGCTGTTGAGCCTCCACAAGGAGTGCTCTTTTTTTATGGCTCGGCATGCTCCTACGCAGATCGGAGAGTATATGAATCCACTGGCAAGTGCCACCTCGCAGCCTCGCGCGCTGCTTGTTCTCGAAGACGGAACAACCTTCGAGGGGAGGTGCTGTGGTGCTAGTGGAGAGACCTTCGGCGAGATTGTTTTTAACACGTCTATGACCGGCTACCAGGAGATTATTTCCGATCCAAGTTACGCTGGCCAGATTGTCACACTAACCTATCCGCAGGTGGGCAACTACGGTATCGATCCTGCGGTCATGCAGCGAGACGTCTTGCACCTGCGCGGCTTTGTCGTGCACGACATGTGCTACGAGCCAAGCAACTGGACGTCCAAGCAAAGCTTGCCTGAGTTCCTGCAGGAAAACGGTGTCGTTGCCATCGAGGGCATCGATACTCGCGCGCTGACCATGCACCTGCGCGACCATGGCGCACAGAAGGCGGCCATCTCCACCGAGGACCTGGATCCCGCCCATCTGCTTGCGCGCGTCCAGGCGTCGCCCAGCATCTCCGAGCACAACTTTGTCCCCGACGTCTCCGTCGACGCGCCTCACGTGGTTTCCGCTACGTCTAAGAAGCGCTTCAACGTTGTCGCATACGACTGTGGCGAGAAGAACGGCATTCTCCAGGGTCTTGCGGCAAACGGCTGCGAGGTCACGGTTGTACCGTGGAACACACCTGCTGAGGACGCCTTGGCCTACAATCCAGACGGCATCTTTTTCTCCAACGGCCCTGGTGACCCAGAGCAGGTTGACGCTACGCAGGAGGCCGCTCGCGGCGTTTTGGGCAAGGTCCCCGTCTTTGGTA
>JABZHD010000233.1 GCA_015259045.1 Atopobium sp.
AAAGAATACAAAACGGTAGAGCCAGATGCCGAGAAAAACGGATTGATTACTGCCATCAATACAATAATTGGAGCATACCAAACAAGCTGTTTAGCAGCATGTTTGGTATCAAACAACTGGATTGTACAAAGCTGCGCTCCTACAAAAGCAATAAACGCGCAGAGAGGCTGAAAAGAAAATGCGGCAAGCACAACCTCGCATCCAAACAACACCAACGTAGCAAGTGGATGAAGGCGAGAAAAACTTGTGCGCGCGGGATTCATTAGTTCACCGCGTTAACGTACGTCCAAACAACCGAATCGCCATCATGCAGAACATATGCATCTGACGTGTAGTTAGGCTGAACACCGTTAACTGAATATACCCAACCGCTCTGTGGACCATGGTCACGCTCTGCAAGCCCATTAATAGCTGCAACGTACATACCAAACGACGTGCTACGTGCATTTACCCCGGCTCCACTTGCAAGCAACGCGTCATAGACTGACGTACCCTCTTGCACCTGGAGGTTGACGGTAAATGAAGACCCTTTGGCTGCAGAGCCGTCAACCGTAACACTTACAGAAAGCGCACTATTCTCTTTACGAGGAGCAGCTACTGCGTTTGTTGAGTTACCAGAGTTAGAAGGCTCCGACGTTTTCTGATTAGAAGAATCCTGCGTTTTAGACGCATCAGCATTTAATTGAGCGTCTGAACTAGAGCTCCCTTGCGTCTGTGACGTCTGAGAGTCTGTTTGTGTGCCAGAAGCACCTGCTGCCGTCTGACCTTGTGCGGTAGGAGCTTCTTGAGCAGAAGTGCTTGAAGCGGGCGCAAAGAAATACTGAATCAATGTCCATGCAAAGAAAAGCATGAACAAAAAAGACACTATTGATGCTGCCAAATAGAGAATCCGTTTGGATTCTCTTGTGAGCTTAACCACTATCTCACCTGGCCTCGGCCATTGGAAACATGGTGAATTGCAGCAGTTTCTTTCTTAAGCAACGCCACAAACACTGCAAGAACTGCGCCAGAAGCAAAGAAACCAAAGACACTCAGAAGTGGAATGGTAGGCGCAGTGGACACCTGCTGTGGGGCAGCGGCCTGCTTATTTGAGTATTCAGTAGGTGGAAGCTGCTTCTCGTCAGAGTTGTTATCTGCAGTCTTGTTCTCAGATGGAGCCTTTGTAACCTCCTCACCAGCACTCGCAGCGGTGGTCGAGGAAGTTTCATGCGCAGCTGGAGATGAAGGATCTTGAGCTGGCACGTTTGTAGCTGTGGAATCTGTCCTGCTAAAAATGTCTCCAGATGGCTGGGTATTCTCGCCAGAAGGTTTCTGATTAATAAGCGAGAAAAGCGTGCCAGAGTCGTTGGTGTAGTAAAGGTTACCTTCAAAGTCTGCAATGACTGACGATGTGGTGTAGTTCTGGTGATTCTTATCTGGAGTGTAAATCTGAGCTGCTCGGCCGGTGC
>JABZHD010000234.1 GCA_015259045.1 Atopobium sp.
GTGTGCAGACCTTACCGTCCGTTTTGGTGGCCACCAAGGAGCCGTTGGCGTAACGGTAGAAACAGCAAAGATTGATGCTTTTAGAAAGCGTTTATCAAAGGTTATGGCAGAGCTTCCAGAAGAAGAGTTTGAGGCTTCAGGAGAAGTTACTGCCCTGGTAAACCTTGATGAAATTACTATCAACTCCATTGACGCCCTTGAGGCACTGCAACCTTTTGGTCAGGGTAATAAAAAGCCGCTCTTTGGCGTCAAGGGTGTAGTGATGAAGAATCGCTCACGTGTTGGCGCAGGCGGAGCTCATCTTTGTTTTATGGCTTCAAATGGCATTTCTTCAATTTCATCCATCATGTTTAGAACGCCTCATGTTGAGGCGGCAGCTGAGTATGACGGCGCTGTTGATTTGATTTTTGAAGCAGTTAACGAGACCTGGCAGGGCAGAACCAAGCCAAAACTTATGGTCAGAGATATTCTCTACAGAGACTTTACCGATGAAGATGACGGCCCCATTGAAGCGGATCTTCTCGGCAGCGCTGCTGACTTGCCCCTTGTGGTTACCAAGGAGACTACAGAGGCTGATGAGGCCTCCCAAGAGCAGGCGCAGCAAAAGCGCCGTGAGCTGGAGAGTCTTTCTTCTGAGGAGCTTACCCAGACCCTGGTCACGTCCATGATTGGTTCAAGAGAACTCTTGCCTCTGCAAAAGAAAACACTAGAGGCTCTCTCTCAAGGAACGTCTTGTCTCTCTGTCATGGCAACAGGTAGAGGTAAATCGCTTATTTTCCAGGTTCATGCTGCTCGTGTTGCGCTGCTGCAACATAAAATGAGCGTGTTTGTCTATCCGCTGCGCGCCCTCATTAACGACCAGGTTCAAAGCATAAAAAACACCTTTGAGCCTCTAGGAATTTCTGTCGAAGTACTCAACGGAGAAACAGACCTTTCCAGCCGAGAAGACCTGTTTGCTCACATGAGAAACAATGAGCTTGATATTGTGCTGACTACTCCAGAGTTCTTCTCGCTCCACGCTGATCAGTTTGTCGCGGCGCAAAACATCTCATTTGTAGTGTTTGACGAGGCACATCACGTGGGCATGAATGCTTCTGAAGGCAGACTTGCTTATGCACAAATGCCACAGGTACTAAAGATGCTTGGGAGTCCGCAGATACTTGCCACAACAGCTACGGCTACCACACAGGCAGCCCAGAATATCTGCGAGCTTCTCTCCATTGAAGCAGAGCATGTATACAAAGATAAAACAGCTCGTACTAACCTTGAACTCAAGGACCTTCGCGGCGCTAAGGATAGGGAATGTGCGCTGCTTTCTCTTGTGTCAGACGGCACAAAAACGGTTGTCTACGTCAATTCAAGGGAGCAAGCGCAGGCTTTGACGCGTATGCTACGCCATCGTATTCCAGAACTTGGTCACAAGATTGCGTTCTATCATGCGGG
>JABZHD010000235.1 GCA_015259045.1 Atopobium sp.
ATGTACGACCCAACGGCCGTGGCCTACCTGCTGGCACCTCAGATGTTCGAGACCAAAGACGTGTTTGTGGACGTTGAGTGCGCTGGAGGCTTAACCGCTGGCTGCACCGTCGTTGACCTGGCCGGATACCTTGGCGAGAAACCCAACGCAACCGTATGTGTGGGCGTCGACCAAAAGGCATTCCGTACTTGGTTTGTTCACCAGATCCAAAAGTGCAACGTCCTCGACGGCTCCGCCCTTGCAGCTGAAGGCGTGCTGCTGAACTAAAACGTTGCCGGGGCAGTGTGCTGTTGGACTAGATGCTGCTGGACTAACATCGTCGCTCCAAAACCTACAAGAAAAAAGCCTCTTCTCGCCGTTGAGAAGAGGCTTTGTTGTGCGTAAAAGTGCTGGTTGGTAACGCAAATTAGCCAATGATGGTCATTACGATAGGAATGACAATCGCAAAGAGCACCGTTGAAGTTGCAACAACGTTAGTTGCAAATTTGACGTCAGCTTTACCCTCGTTTGCCAGAATTGGCAGAACGGTTAGCGCTGGAACTGCGGCCTGGATGATAAACGTTCTAGTTTCAAGTACGTTCTGTGTACCAAACACGCCGGTAAACGCCATGATTACGCCAACCATAATAAGCGGGGCAATAACAAATTTACCAATAAGCGCAATTGCCGTGTCACGGTCAATTCGAATGCTCGAGAGTCCCGTCTCCTGCAAAATAATGCCAATGTAAATCAGTGAAAGTGGCGTTACTAGGTTGCCTAAATACGTAAGACCAGTGTTTACAACTGCTGGAACAGGGATGTTGAACACGAGAAAAACGAGGGCTACTAAGAAACCAAGCAATGGTGGTGGTAACAACTTGCTGATATTGAATTTGTGCTCAGCTGCGTTGTTTTTCTCGCCATCATTTTCTGTTGGCATTGGATCACCGTAAATGAAGAAGATTCCAATTGCCCAGGTAGAAATAGTGTTCATGATGTAGTACACCAAGAAGTACGGTACGGCGTGCTCGCCAAAGAGCGCAAGATTAAGCGGCATACCAATGAAGATGGTGTTGGCATTTGCAAAGGTATTGAGCATCAAGCCTCGGCGACCTGGTTGGACGCGGAAAACGTTGATAACCAAAAATCCTACGACATAAGACAAAGTAAAGCTAATCGCTGCAATAAGCACCGAGGGACCAAGCTGGAGCAGCTGATTAAGAGACAAGTTTTTTAGTACCGCTACAAAAATAGAGGAAGGAAGCGCCACGTTCATGATGAGCTTAGATGCTTGACCAGCGAATGTCTCGTTGAGCCAGTTAATCTTCCTCAGTACATAACCCAGCACAATGATCAAAATGATGGGCAATACATTTTGTAGCGATGTCAAAAAGACAGACATTCTATGCCTAACTCCTTGTAGACAGGGAACCACTTAAG
>JABZHD010000236.1 GCA_015259045.1 Atopobium sp.
CCTTTAAGCCAAACATCCAGCGTGTTACTGTCGTTGTCGATGGCCAGCGCAAGAAGATGAATGTTTGCTCCCGTTGCCTCAAGTCCGGCAAGATTGCTCGCAACTAAGCAACTTAAGCTCGTCTTACCTCAAATTTAAAAAGGTCGCTACGGCGACCTTTTTTCTTAGCTCGATTAACTGACAGCGACATCTAATACTTCTTGCTGGACTTACAGCCGCTCGTTGGGGCTTTGTTTCTCAAACGCAGCCCCAACGCGACTCGATGAACGTCTTAGTTCCAAAGCTGCACCAAAAGACAGCCCTTCTCGCACCTTACCCAAGCATTGTCTGATTCCACGATATTTGAAATACCGTCGTCTCCCAGCAAGGTGAACTTCTGGTGATCAAGATTCCACTTCATGCCGGCCTCAGAAACCTCGCACTCCTCTGACAAAGCTACAAGAGAAATCTTTTTACCTACATTGATAGTGTTCAGCTGCCAAGAATCCACCTGGCCAGCAACTAAAAAGCGCATCTCAAAGTCATTCTCAATAACTCGAACGCTTGCCTTGCCCGTCTTTGCCCACGTGGCGAGAAGACCAAGCACTACAAGCTGGTGATCAAGGTGGCCGCCAGATGTGGAGACAACCGTCAGAGAGAGCTTGCTATCTCTACGAATTGCCTCATATTCAGCTGATTTCAATGCTAGCGCCAGGTCGGTATCGTACTTGTCCGCATTAAACTTCATGCAAGGTACCTGCTGCTCTTTGAGCCAAGCCAGAGTTTCTGGTGTAGCCGAGTCAAAGTCTCCAAGCGCAAGTTGTGGAATCACGCCGGCAGCGTGACAGACATCTGCGCCATGGTCAACCGCTATCAGGTAGTCAGCGCTTTGGGCGCAGGTAGACAGCGTCGTGTGCGAAACCGCCTCTGGGGATCCGCCCACAACAAGGACCTCAAGGGGTTTCTCGCCAGAAGGCGCTGCGGTCAGAGAGCGCTCGTAGTCCTGAAGGCGCAGAAGCGACAGCTCGCCGTAGGTGTGGGCAAAGATGTTAGAGTGCTCGCGCATAAAGACGGGGTCGCGGCCATCGTGGTCGTTGTAGAGTACAGCCACAGGAAAGCCTGCATTTTGTGCTGTCTGTGCGCCAAACGGAGCATCCTCGAAGACCCAGGTAGTTGCCTTATCAGTGCCAAGACGGCGAAGAGCCTCAAGGTAAACATCTGGCACAACCTTGTCCACTCCCCCCACATCTTCTGTTGAAACCACTGTTTTAAAGAGATGCTCAATACCTTGAGCTGCCAGAGCTGCACGAACTTCTCGCACGGGAGTTGACGATGCAACAGCCATAGGAATACCCGCATCGTAAAGCTCCTGCAAGAACTCTTTTGCACCAGAAATAATGGAGATGTGATGTTGAT
>JABZHD010000237.1 GCA_015259045.1 Atopobium sp.
ACCCTGCGCCTTACAACGGCTACAAGGTATACAACGATAACGGCGGTCAGATTACCGATGAGGCTGCAGCAGAGATCTCTGCAAATATCGCGCGCGTCAATCCTTTTGACGTCAAGCCTATGGACTTTGAAGAGGGCCTGGAGAAGGGCCTGATTGTCTGGACGCCAGAAGAGGTGCTGGACAACTTCATTGAGGCTATCAAGCGCGTTTCTATTCCAGGATTTAAGGCTGCCGACGGCTACAAGGTTGTGTACACGCCGCTCAATGGTACAGGCATGGAGTGTGTCACGCGCATTCTCAAGGAGATTGGCGTCAATGACGTTGACGTTGTTCCAGAGCAGGCAGAGCCAGACGGAAACTTCCCCACATGCTCCTATCCAAATCCAGAGTTCCGTGAGGCACTTGAGCTGGGACTCAAACTTGCTGATAAGGTGAAGCCAAATCTTCTGGTTGCAACTGACCCTGACGCGGATCGCATGGGTACTGCAATCCCTCATAATGGCGATTACGTGCTGCTTTCCGGCAACGAGATGGGCGTCCTGCTTCTGGACTGGCTCCTTACCATGGCTGAAGAGCGTGGCGAGAAACCCCAGGATAAGGTAGCTGTTTCCACCATCGTATCTTCTGCTATGCCCGACGTCTTGGCACGTGCCCGCGGCTTTGAGATGCGCCGTGTGCTCACGGGCTTCAAGTATATTGGCGACCAAATTGACCAGCTCAAGGATGCCGGCGAGGAGGATCGCTTCCTCATGGGCTTTGAGGAGTCCTACGGCTATCTTGTTGGCACACATGCTCGCGATAAGGACGCTATTGTTGCCACCATGCTCTGCGTTGAGATGGCTTCTTGGTACGCCGCCCGCAACATGGACCTCTACGAGGCAATGGATGCCCTGTACCAGCGCTATGGCTACTACCTCAATGGCGTTGTAAACGCTGCTTACCCAGGTGCTGAGGGTGCCGCTAAGATGGCTCAGATTATGAGCAGCCTGCGTAAGAATCCACTGGAAATGGTTGGCAATTACAAGGTTGTTGGTGTAACGGACTATGCTGAGTGCGCCGAGATGCCTCGCGTCTCTGGCCTGCAGAAAGAGGCTCCTCAGACGCTGCCAGCTTCCAATGTTATTGAGTACAGGCTTGAGGGCGACAACAAGGTTATCTTCCGCCCATCAGGCACCGAGCCAAAGGTCAAGGCCTATCTCTTTGCCAACGGTAAAACTCGCGAAGAGGCCGAGGCACGCATTGCGGAGCTCAGCGAGGCCGCTCAGAAGGTACTTTCATAGTCCGTCTCTAACTTCTAGATAACGTCTTTCTCTGCACAATCTTTTGGCGAGAAACCCGTCCAGCCCAGCATTCACCTTTTATGAATGCTGGGTTTTT
>JABZHD010000238.1 GCA_015259045.1 Atopobium sp.
ATGGGAGGCAGTTCAAAGTTGGCACACGCGATATGCAAAATCTTTTAGACATTGATTCGCACGTATTTTTCGGTGTGCGGTAGAATATTATTCGCAAGCGTTTTGTCTTGCACCTGTATGTAAAGTATTGCCAAAAACTTGGTGTTTACCACGTATGGTGCACAAAGTTTGACGCGTAGAAAGGAAGCCTAATGGCTGAAGATCAGTACATGCACCTTGTTATTGTTCGCCACGGTGAGTCTGAGTGGAACAAGCTCAACCTGTTCACTGGTTGGACCGATGTTGACCTTACCGAGACTGGTCACGAGGAGGCAGCAGCTGGCGGCCGTGCTCTCAAAGAGGCTGGCTATGACTTTGATGTTTGCTACACCTCTCTGCTCAAGCGTGCTATTCACACTCTGAATCATGTTCTTGATGAGCTTGACCGTAACTGGCTTCCTGTTCATAAGACCTGGCGTCTGAACGAGCGTCACTATGGTGCACTTCAGGGCCTCAACAAGGCTGATGCAGCTGCCGAGCACGGCGAGGAGCAGGTAAAGATTTGGCGTCGTTCCTTTGATGTTCAACCACCAGCTCTTGAGCCAGGCGACGAGCGCGATCCTCACGTTCAGGAAATGTTCCGCGATGTTCCAGCAGAGGATCTTCCTTACACCGAGTGCCTGAAGGACACCATTGCACGCGCATGGCCTTACTTTGAGCAGGAGATCAAGCCACAGCTTGAGGCAGGTAAGCGTGTTCTTATTGCTGCACACGGCAACAGCCTTCGCGCTCTTGTTATGCAGTTTGAGCACCTCACTCCAGAAGAGATTCTTGAGGTTAACATCCCAACTGGCATTCCTTGCGCATACACCTTTGACAAGGATTGGAACATTGTAGACAAGCACTATATTGGTGATCCAGCTGTCATCGAGGCAAAGATTAACGCTGTTGCAAACCAGGGTAAAGCTAAATAAACAGCTTGCTAACACGCAATATTGCTAAGCAGAACGGGGTGGTTTAAAACCACCCCGTTCTTTTTTTGCCTACTTATAGAACCGTGATGAATACGCCCACAGTATTAAAACCTACTTTGAATAGTGTTACGATGTACCGCCGAGAAAAGAAGGGATTGTATGTTTAAAAGAGAGCTCAACGCAAAACTTGTTCTTTCTGTAATTGCAACAGGAATTATGTCCTTCTCGGGAGTTGTCGTAGAAACCGCCATGAACGTGACGTTTCCAACGTTAATGGAGGAATTCTCTATTGGCACCTCAACGGTACAATGGATGACCACCTCGTACCTTTTGATTCTTGCCATCATCATGCCTATGTCGTCGTATTTAAACAGACGATTAAAGACAAAAAGTATCTTTACCGTGGCCATGATCTTCTATAT
>JABZHD010000239.1 GCA_015259045.1 Atopobium sp.
CGGTGATGCAAACGCAGGTGTCATAGAACGCCTTGAGTGCCTGGTATCCAAGAAGCGTGTCTTTGGTGCCCGCGGTCTCGTACACGGAGTGCATAGCAAGCTGTGGCAGACCCACGTCAACGGCATGCATGCTGGCCTGAATGTTGGAGAGGTTGCCCAGCGTTGATCCGCCTGGCATATCGCTTCTATTGGCAAAAACCTGGTAAGGAATGTTTTGCTGCTTCCAAATAGCCTCGACAATGGCACGGCTAAACGCATCGGTGCAGTACGACTGACGTGCTGCTTCCTTAATAACCATGCCGCCATTGAGATAAGGCTTGTTGACTGCATCGTGCTTCTCGGGATAATTGGGATGGACGGCATGCGCATTGTCGCAGCTTACCAGCAAAGATGCCGAGAGCGCTCGGTAGTAATCTTCCTGTGTAAAGCCAAGCGTGGCGTTTACGCGTTGCAAAGTGTCTTTTAGAAATGTGGACTGAGCGCCCTGCTTGGTATTTGAACCAACTTCTTCATTATCAAAGCAGGTGTACACAGAGATGTCCTGCTCATTTGAGGAAGCAAGGAAGGCCTTAAGTGCTACGAATGCACACTGAAGGTCATCCAGATGACCAGCGGAAACAAATTCTTTCTTAGCGCCCCAAATGCGGCCGCCCGTGTGATCAACTAGGAACAAATCGCGAGAAAGAATGTCCTCTTGAGACACACCTGCTGCGTCTGCTACCAGGGCGTTAAAGGCGCCAGGGTTGAGCTCTCCAGCGCTGAAGAGCGGCATCAGATCTTTAGCACGATTAAACTCTGGCGAGAGACCATTTTTGTGCTCAAGATGGATAGCCAAGCTTGGAATCATAACAACATCGTCTTCAATGTTGACCAGCCTGGACTCTACCTTGTTTCCTACCTTGACCAGCACACGACCGGCAATACCCAAAGGACGGTCAAACCACGTGTGATCAAGCATGCCGCCGTATGCCTCGGTGTTCAGACGAAGCGAGTTGCCCTCACCGGTAAGCTCTGGCTGAGCTTTTACCTTGTAGGTTGGAGAATCGCCATGGGCAACAGCAAGCTGGAAGTGATAAGGAGCGTTAGCGTTTGAGGTTTGAGACTCACGGTACTTCTCGCCAACTTTCCAGGCAACAATTGAAGAATTATTGCGCGTGGTAAAGTAGGAGCCTCCTGGCTGAACATCCCAAGAAGAACCCTCGGAGAGATAAGTAAAACCGTTCTCTAACAGGTACTCTTTGATGGTTTGTGTGGTATGAAACATAGAAGGGCTCTGCTTAATAAAAGCAAGGAGCTCTTCAGAAAGAGCAAGTGACTCATTCAAATCAGACATGCGTAAAACCTTTCATAGAAC
>JABZHD010000023.1 GCA_015259045.1 Atopobium sp.
GTGTTAATAGCAGCGGTGGTGTCAGTGTCTCCGCCGTTAAGTGCCAAAACCATAATGATTGCAGATGCGACAGATGCCAAAGCTGCGTCTGGTGCAACTGCAGCTCCGATGTTTGCCCAACCAAGAGCAATCATCTGAAGAGAACCGCCGAGGATAATTCCCTCAGCAGGGTGACCAGTCACAAGGCCAATCAGTGAGCAAGCAACCAGGGGCTGGTGGAACTCCCACTGGTCAAGAATACCTTCCATGCCAGCGAGAAGAGCAACAATTACGACAAGCAGTATTGTGATAGGTGTCATTTCTACCTCCTTCTAGTTACTTACGGGCGCCAAGCTCAGACTTAGCTTTTTTAAGCATTGCCTCAAAGTTCTCTGCGCTGTCTGCAGGAACCTTACGAACATCAAACGTTGTACCGCACTCGCGGATAGCTTCAAGAGTCTTTACATCGTCCTCATCCATAGCAACTGCGTTGGTAACAACAACTTTGCCAACAGAATGAGCCATAGAACCAAGGTTTGCTTCCTTGATTTCTACGCCACCCTCAATAGCACGAAGCATATCTTGAGGAGTCTCAAACAGAAGCATTGCCTTGGTATTGCCAAAACGAGTGTCGTGAGCAATCTCAATAATCTTCTTGATAGGAACAACGTGGACATGTACTCCTGGAGGAGCTGCCTGAATAATCATGGTCTTGCGGAGCTCATCTTGAGCAACATCATCAGAGCAGACAATAATGCGATCTGGCTTGGTCATCTTTGTCCACGTAGTTGCAACCTGACCATGCAGAAGACGGGTGTCAATACGTGCAAGCACAATCTTAAGCTTGCCGTCACCAATAACGGTGCCTGCAGGAATTGCTCCCTGAGGTGCTGCAGGAGCGGCGGGACCATCAGTAGGAGTTGCCTCTTGTGGCTCAAGCTCTTCTGGCTTAATCTTGACGCCCATACGAGCTTCAGAGTAAATCTCTTTTGCTACCTCGGCGGCGGTATCTACGCCAAGGCGAGAGCCATATGCTGCAATAAGCATTGGGAGGTTAAGACCAGTAACGGCAACCCAATCCTCTTTACCCTCTTCCTCAAGAACGCGAGAAATCTGGTTAAAGGGGGTGCCACCCCATAGGTCAACCAAGAACAAAACGTGCTCTTGATCTTCAAGCGTGGCAATTGCGTCGAGAATCTTCTGGTGCAGGTCATCTGGGCCCATATCAGGAGTAAGCGTTACAGCCACAACGCCTTCCTGTGGTCCAAAAATCATGCTGCCAGAATCTTTGATGCCCTCGGCAAATTTGCCATGGCTGGCTAGAACGATACTAACCACTTCTACCTCCTTCTTTCTCACCTAATAAAACAAATGAAACTGTAGACATAACAATGAAAAAACATTTACTTTTCTGATTTTATTACATATATCTGAAGCGTGTCTTCACTAACCTAACTCTTTTTAGATTTTTTAGGTTTTATAAGCCAATTTTAGGGCGAGAAGACCTTCTCGCCCTAAAGGTGAACAAAAAATGCGGCCAGAAACCTAAAGCTTCTGACCGCAAAAATTCTGTATATCGTAGCTCGTTAGCAGCCAACGGACACAAGATCGTGCGTGGACTGAGTAAAGACGTCATAGCCGTCCTCAGTAACAACACCAAAGTCCTCAAGGCGGATACCAAACTTGCCAGGCAGGTAAATGCCAGGCTCATCAGTAACAACAGAACCTGCTGCAATCACCTTGTTCCAACGAGGATTGAAGAATGGGCGCTCATGAATCTCAACGCCAACACCGTGGCCAAGGCCGTGGCCAAAGTACTCACCGTAGCCAGCCTCAGAGATAACCTTAACTGCAAGGTTATGAATATCAGAACCAGTTACACCTGCATGAATAGCTGCTGCGCAAGTTTCGTTTGCCTTGCGGACAACGTCAAAGACGTGCTGCTGCTCCTCGGAAGGTGCGTCAACAACAACAGTACGGGTCATATCTGAGTGGTAATCCAGGTAACCTGCACCGTAGTCCATAACAATCATGTCGCCTGTCTGAACTACGCGCTCACCTGGCTGTGCATGAGGATTAGCACCATTAGGACCAGAAGCAATGATGGAATCAAAGGACAGGGCATCTGCACCGTTAGAGAGCATGTAGTTCTCAAGCTCTGCGCGAATCTGCTGCTCAGTAAGACCTGGCTTAATGTACTTGCAGATGTGGAGGAACGCCTTGTCAGTAATTGACTGAGCGTGCTTCATAAGCTCAATTTCAGCTGGGTCTTTAACAATACGCAGCTCAGCAATATCACCATGCATGCGTGGAAGCAAAGCAGCAACAGAACGATCGCGCAATGCCTGCTCAAGGCCATCAAAGAACGCAAGATCAACGGTGTCCTCAATAGCAACTACGCGAGCACGAGCCTCAGCAATATGAGCGGCAACCCACTCGGTAGGAGTAGCGACTTCCTGGTCAAACTTCCATGGAGAATCAGCACCAAGGCGCTCCAGGAATGTGTTGTAGTAACGAGAGTCAGTGTGCATGAAGAGCTCATCCTGCGTAATAAATGCAGTATGTGCCTGCTCAAAGTCAAAGACACGCTCAGCGTCAGTCAACCAACGAAGGTCTGGGTTGTGACGTAGAACAACAGCGTCGTAACCCCTCTGAGCCATTACCTCGCGAAAGCGCGCAACGCGCTTTGCTGCTGCCTGTAAATCTGCCATTTCAAATCCCTTCTCGAGATGTTTACAACAAAGAGTTGCACCTAGTGGAGCCGCATCAGCAAATAGGCTCCTTACTGCAAGATGCGGCGCTTTAATGCGAAGCGTGAGCCTCACACCAAGCGCGGGCATGCTCGGCGAGAAGTTCCTCGTCGACCGATGCTAATCTTACCCTTCCAATAGACATTGGAATCGGCAACATAAAACGATTAGTAGAATGGAAACATTCTTGTTTGAGCGCTTCGATAAGCTGCTCAGAAGTAATGTCACAGGTAACAAAACCAATATTCAAGCGCTCAAGAATCTCGTCTTGGGCAAGCATATCGTCAAAAGAAAGCGCCTCTTTAGCTACTGCAATTCTTGCCGAGAAACGCAGTGCGTCTGCATAAAGTGCAGAAAGAGGCTGATCAGCTGGGATGAGCGGGCGAAGTGCCTCCACAAAAACCCAACCGTAAGGGACAGACTGCTGAATAGCAATAGCGGAAGAATCAGAGAGACGGCCACGGGTCTTAGTAGACTCTGCCAGCTGCTCTGCAACTATATCGGCAACTCCAGAGGAGAGGTTATCTGCTCTATCCCAAATGCGTCCAAACTCCGCCTCGTTATCAGACATAGCCGTTGCAACCATACATACCTGGGCAACCTTAGCGCTGTCATCGCAAAGATCCATAACCTCAAGATCTGCAAAGCAGAAACGAGCACAAGGCTTAGTGGTAACAAGACGCTGATGTTCATCGTCAGTATCAAGCGCGCGAGGAGTAATAGACGAGACAATAACTGCTGCTAAATCAAGTGGAACAGTAGCAAGGGAGACTCCCCCACACCACTTGTTTGCCACGTGATTAGCAAGAGAAATGACGCCCTCGTGGCCCACGGCAACTACTAAATCATCAGCTGTCAGGTGCATTTCTGCCAAAGCAGACAATACCTGTGCCTCAGTTGCCACGGTAGTTGCTGCCTTGCCATCTTCTACATCTACACGTGTGACGAGAAAACCAATGGTGGTGAGGTCTCTACGCAGAAGCTCAGCAAGGTCTTCATCTGCCTGATTGCTGACGAGAAAAGCACAGCGATGAGGTCTTCCCACTGCGGTTCTGAGCTCAGTACCAAAGTTTGAAAGAACGCCGGCACCAGAACGAAGTGCAATAGAGCCACCAGGAATAGAAACCCACTGTTTAATCTGAACAGGTGGCAATTCCTCTTCAAGCTCAGTCTGGACATTGTCACTCATAGAAGACCTCTTTCCCAAAGCAGCTTGCCAGAATCAATGGCTACCTGCTCAAATGTTTTCTCGCGAATATCAATTGTAATATCAGCAGCGGCCTCATAACGTGGACGCAGGCGTCTATAGAGCTGAGTAGCGTTTTCAAAGCTTCCCAGATCAGGACGCCTATCAGTGCGCTGAATTTGGCGAAGCGAGTCAGAAAGATCGCCGTCGAGAAACACAATGACTCCCATCTCACGCATAAGCGCAAGATTGACGTCCTTCTCGACAATTCCACCGCCGCAGCTTACGAGCAGTGACTTCTTAGACTTAAGCGTGTGTAAAACCTCAGTTTCTGCCTGCCTAAAAAGCTCTTCACCGTCATCTTCGTAGATTTCTGCCAGTGATTTACCTGCTATACGCTCTGCTAGGCGATCGGTGTCAACATAACGGCGGTGAAACAGCTCGCCCAAATTACGTGCGAGTGTGGACTTTCCGGCACCCAGAAAGCCTACAAAAAAGATATGATCACAGCCCTCATGTACGACGTATCTTGAATCGCGAAGCTCCATACTCCTCCAGCCTTTCAAGATGATTCTATCATCGAGTTGGAGCAAGTAAACTAAAGCCGTCTTGTTATGACGTAAAAGTTACATTTTTTAAAATGCGGCGCTCGACGTGACGAATGATATTGGTGTACCAAAGATCCTCGGTAGACTGCGGCTTTACCAAAATAGTTGAAACGCCAGCCAAATTACCTGCAATAACATCGGTAAAAATCTGGTCTCCCACCATCACGGTTTGCTCTTTAGTTGCCGAAAAACGCTTCATAGCAGCAGTTAGCGCGCGAGGAAGCGGCTTACACGCAAAGCCCTCTCCTTCAATTCCCAGCTCGTGAGCGCTACGCTGGACCTCATTGAGGTGAATGTTATTGGAGATGAGACAGAGCGTTAATCCCGCCGCATGAGCCTTCTCAAACCAGGCAGAAACCTCTGGCGGCACCATCTTGGTGTCTCGGGGCACACAGGTATTATCGCGATCTAGGAGCACAAGTTTAATCCCCTGCTGAACCAAATCCTCTATTGAGATGTATTCAACAGCAGAAACGTATTGTGTTGCTTTGGTCAAACTCATGCCACACCAACTATTGCTTGCTTGCGGCTTCACGCTCGCGTGCATTTTCAATAGCCTGCTGATGCTCCTCATACGTCTCTGAGAAGACGTGCTCATCCGAGGTAATCCAGAAGTAGTAATAATTGGTTGCTGCTGGATCCATAGCCGCCTTAATAGAGGCATAACCTGGGGAGCAAATTGGCGTAGGAGTCAAACCCTTAAACGCATAGGTGTTATATGGGTCGCTTGTCATCGAGCTGAGCTCTTCTGCAGTAGCTTCCCTACCCAGGGAATAAGCAAGAGTTGCGTCACTCTGCAGGTACATATCATCGTACAGGCGGTTGTAGAAGACAGATGCAACCTTAGGACGGTCATCATCAGTCAGGGCTTCTCGCTCAATGATGGATGCCATAATGATGATTTGCTCGTTAGTAAGATTCAAGTTGTAACGCTTATTAAGCGTAATGCGAGCAGCGTCCAGGTTAAGATCAGCTGTCTCTGTCTTAAACTGATCAAGCATGGCACGGATGACCGTATCGGCAGTTACATTGCTTTCTGTAAAGGTATAGGTCTTGGGGAACAAGTAGCCCTCAAGAGAATCATTAGCATCTACCGCACCTGCAAGGAACGGATAGTCGGCAACATAATTGGATGCTTTTGCCTGATTCAAGAAATCATCACGAGAAATACCAAAGTAGTCCTGAACCAAATCCGCAACCTGAGAAACGGTATAACCTTCTGGTACGACAAAGCCACTACCAGGAGCATTAGGGCCAGAAATAAGCAGATTCACAATGTCAGATGGCTTGGCACCAGTGGTAATAACATAGATACCGCTCTTAATTTTCTGCTCAGCATCCTGACGCTTTACCTGGTTTAAGAACTCGCTCTTAGTGGCAATAATCTTGTTCTCAAAAAGAATCTTTGCGACTTCCTGCGCGCCAGCGCCATCTGGAATAGTAACGGTAACTTGCTGCCCAGCGGTAATTTCTTGCGTATCGGAATTAGCACGAGAAAGCTCTGGAAGCGCTACTTTCCATACAAAGATACCAAGGGCTGCAACCATGATAAAAGCGATAAGTGCCGCAAAAATACGAGAACGCTTTGAAGCCTTCTTATCTCTATGCTTTACCTGCTTGTTCTTTGCCATATGAGTGACCTGAGCGCTTCTTGAAGAAAGCTTGCCGCCAGTAAGTGCTGGTAGCGATCCTGTAGCCTCAACTGAAGGCTGCTTTATCTGTTCCTGCTGAGTCTGCTCTTCCTGAACCTGTCCCTCTGGAACAGGAGAAGAAAAATGTGCGCCTTGACGACGCGGAGAAGAACCATTGGATAGGGTGGGCATTTAGTCTCCCTTATTCATCTGTGCATCAAGCCATGATTGCAAAAAGAGCGAAGCTGCAACCATGTCAACTTTTCCACGCATGGCTTTTTCAGATAAACCTTGCGCTCGAAGAATCTTCTTTGCTTCCGCAGAAGAAAGTCTTTCGTCAGTAAATTCTAATGGAAGTTGGCAGTTCTTCGCAATTTGCTCAGCTTGAGCGGTAATTTTTTGGGCCTGTGGTCCATCTTCGCCGGCGAGCGTTTTAGGACGACCACATAAAAGCAGTTCTGGCTCCCAATCCTCAAGCACAGCTTTAAACGTGCGTGCATGTGAGAGCACCTCTTGTGCAGGAAGCACACAAACAGGTGACGCAATAGCACCATCGGGGTCACTTACAGCAACCCCGATGCGAACTTCACCAATATCTAAGGCTAAAACGCGCAAACGTTACGCACCAAGCTTTGTTTTTGCAGCCTCAAGCGCAGCGTCAATTCCTGCAGCATTTGAGCCACCTGCCTGCGCCATTGCTGGCTTTCCGCCACCACGGCCACCAACAAGCTCTGCAATCTCTTTGACAATGTCTCCTGCCGAGAAGCCCGCTGCAACTGCAGAATCAGTTGCACCTGCAAGCAGGGAAACCTTACCGTCAGAGGTTGCGGATGCGATGACGCAAGCAACAGGCTGGCCATCAGATGCATCGCGGATACCATCCCATGCGGAGCGGAGCTCTTTGCCAGAAAGGCCCTCAAGCTTAGCAATTACGCAGCTATAGCCGTTAAGCTGAACAGCAGACTTAAGTGCTTCTGCTACCTGGTTGCTACCTGCTCCAGTAAGAGCAGCCTCATGCGTGTGGTTTGCAGCGCGAAGATCCTGCTGCAGCTGCTCAACACGGTCTGCAACAGCGGAAGGACGAACCTTCAGAGCTGCGGCAACCTCATCAAGTTGAGCCAGGCGCTCATCAACGTACTCGATAGCGCCCATAGAAGTTACCGCCTCAATACGCCTTGAGTTAGAACCAACGGAGCTCTCAGAAATAATCTTAAAGAGGCCAAGGTCTGCTGTGTTACGTGCATGAGTACCGCCACAGAGCTCGCGAGAGAATGGAGTGTCTTCTGCGCCAGCAGAAACAACACGTACGACATCACCGTACTTCTCGCCAAAGAGTGCAACAGCACCAGCGGCCTTTGCGTCCTCAATGCTCATAATCTGAGTAACAACAGTCTTAGCGGCAAAAATCTCTGCGTTGACCATACCCTCAATGCGATCAAGCTCATCTTTGGTAAGAGCCTCAAAGTGCGTGAAGTCGAAGCGCATACGATCTGGAGCAACAAGAGAACCAGCCTGGTTCACGTGGTCACCCAAAACCTTCTTAAGTGCAGCGTCAAGCAGGTGAGTTGCGGTGTGGTTGCGACGGATAAGCTCACGACGGCCAGCGTCAATGGTTGCGGAGACAGAGTCACCAACAGAGATGGTGCCCTCCTCTACCACGCCAACGTGGGACTCAAGGCCGCCGTCACGGTGCTTGGTGTCAGTGACGTGAACGTAAAGGCCAGGAGCTGTTAGCTTGCCGGTATCTCCAACCTGGCCACCCATCTCTGCATAGAAAGGCGTGCGGTCGAGTACAACCTCAACCTCAGAGCCAGCAGAAGCGGACTCAACCTCCTGTCCATCCTGAACAAGAGCAACAACACGAACGCCGGAGAGCTCGTTGTTGTCGTAGCCGTCAAAGACGGTCTCATCAAGGCGGTCAGAGAGTGCGACCCAAATGCTCTGAGCATTACCCCAGGCATCACGGTTAGCAGACTTACGAGCACGCTCACGCTGCTCAGTCATTGCAGCATCAAAGGCGTCCATGTCAACAACGTGACCTGCATTTGCAGCAATCTCACGAGTAAGATCAATAGGGAATCCGTAGGTATCGTGCAGAAGGAAGGCAACCTCACCGGAAAGCTGTGCGCCATCCTCTAGCTGCTCAAGCTCTGCAGTGAGCTTGGACTCGCCTGCGTCGAGTGTAGCGCCAAAGCGCTCCTCTTCTGCAGTCAGAATGCCGTCGATAAGAGCGCTCTTCTCGACAAGCTCTGGATATTCTGCGCCAAGCAGAACAGCAACCTCATGTGCATACTCTGCCATGAAGGTGCCCTGAATGCCCAGTAAGCGGCCGTGGTAGACAGCGCGACGGAGCAGGCGGCGAAGAATGTAGCTTCTACCCTCGTTACCAGGGAGAATGCCGTCACCAATCATAAAGGTAACTGCACGAGAGTGGTCTGCAAGGATACGCAGGCTGCGGTCAATCTCATCAGTTGAGTGATACTTCTTACCAGAGAGTTTCTCGCCCAAAGAGATGAGGGTACGCATGATGTCACCCTCGTAGTTGGTGCCCTCATGCTGCATGATAGCTGCGATACGCTCAAGGCCCATGCCGGTATCGATGTTGCGGTGAGGAAGCTCAGGCAGAGAACCATCTTCCTGGCGATCAAACTGAGTAAAGACGAGGTTCCAGAACTCAAGGTAACGGTCACCATCGTCTCCAGGAGCTTCTCCCTCAAACTCAGGACCCTGGTCAAAGTAAATCTCAGAGCAAGGACCACAAGGACCAGTTGGACCAGCTGCCCAGAAGTTGTCCTCCTCGCCCAGACGGGTGATGTGATCTTCTGCTACGCCAAGAGACTTCCAAATCTCAATTGCCTCATCGTCGTCAGTAAAGACGGTAAAGTACAGACGATCAAGAGGCAGGCCAAGGTGCTCCGGAGAAGAAATAAACTCCATTGCCCAGGTGCATGCATCGCGCTTGGTGTAACCACCAAAGGAGAAGTTACCCAGCATCTCGAAGAATGAGAGATGGCGAGAGTCGCCAATGTTGTCAATATCGTTAGTACGAAGGCACTTCTGGCAGGAAGTTGCGCCAATCTCCTTCATAGTCTTGATGCCCTGGTAATACTCCTTGAACTGGTTCATGCCAGCATTAGCAAGAAGCAGCGAAGGATCAGAAGGTACCAGAGATGAAGAAGGATAGCGCTTGCAACCCTTGCTCTCAAAGAAACTTAGGAAGTCCTCGCGAATCTCTGCTGTTGTCATTGTTTTATAGTCAGCCATAAAGTACTTCTCCGTATTCAAATAACTACTCTTTTGTACTGTCTGAGTCTACCGCATCTGACGATGGTTTATCTGGTTCCTTAGTAACTTCTTGAGTATTCCTAAAAAGTAACTGAGAAAAATCATGTCCAAGAATCTTGGGAGCGGGAGCTGGAGACTTGCTGCGCACATGAGCCGTAGTGTCTTGATCAACAAGACGCGACTCCTCAAAGAACTTTGGGTCATCGAGGGCATCATACTCTGGCAGAATAGCGCCAGACTCATCTACATACTGCGTCGAGTTAAAAAGCGCGCCATTTGGCGAGACGATCTGTCTGCCTGAATACTTCTCAAAGAAGTACACAAAGATGCCCCTCAGTGCTGCTGTCAAAGGTATAGCAAGAATAGTTCCAACTACTCCGCCAAGAGCGCTGCCAATGACAATACCAACGAGCGAAAGACCCGGGTGAACTTTAACGCTCGTTGCCATAACCAAAGGTGAAAGCACGTTATCAACAACGTTTTGTGCAACCATCAAGATAACAATGGTCCATACGGTCATGACAGGGTCTACCAAGATGCTCAAAATAAGAGCAATACCTGCCGAGAAAACCGGTCCAACTACAGGAATAATATGGAAGATTCCTGTAACCATGCCAATAAGAGCGGCATAAGGGTTGCCTAAAATCAGACACCCAAAGTACACAAGAATGCCATTAATCGCAGAGGTAATGATAGTGCCTCGCATATATCCACTGGTAGATCTACTTAAGATTGCAAGAATAAGTCTGAACTCATTCTCTTTTTGAGGACCAGCAATAATAGCCATCTCACGGACAATAACTGGATAATCTTTAGCCAACCAATAGGCAAGCACTAGGCCTAAGAAGAAGACCATGAGTTGGTTTGCCATAGAAGAGATGTTGCCTAAAGCAGATGTGGAAAGCCAACTCAAAATACCAGAAGCAACTGATATTCCAATACTTGATGCCTGTTCAATTGCAAGTTCTACTGTCTGTCTAACAGCAGGGTTACTTTGAGTGTCAAAGTTCTGCCAAAATTCCCTTGCCATTGCTCCTATCTGACTTGCATACGAAGGAGCGTTTCTGAGTAGCGTAGTAAGCTCAAATACCAATGGCTGCGCAATCAAAATCAAAAATCCTACCAACACAATGAGCGTAAGAACAAGCGCGATAAGAGCGGAAATGCCACGAGGCACTCCCCTGTCTTCAAGCCAATTGGTAACAGGGCTACAGACAAACGCAACAATTGCGCCAATGGCGAGCAGCTCAACAGCCTGTCCCAGGATGCCAAGAACATACAGTGCAAGTGCAAACAATGCAGTCAGACCAATGACTGTCCACACCATTAAGCCACGTTGTTTCCATTTTTGAGCTGAATCGGAGAAGTTTTGATGCTTTTGATCCATTAACGGTTCACGCTTTCTGGGTCAATCTTTTCTTGGATACGCTTTAAGGTGCGACGAAGCAGCCTTGAAACCTGTACCTGAGAGATATTAAGTTTCTCCGCAATCTCTACCTGGGTAAGACCTTCAACAAAACGCATACGAATAATCTCTTGCTCTCGTGGCGAGAAGTCTCTAATGGCCTCTTCAAGCACAATGCGGTCATCAGAACCAGCAAGATCCTCATCTTCGGTCACATATTGATCAATGATTGAAGGAGTCTCGTCGCCATCAGCACCAGAGCCGCCTCCCTCAAGAGGAACAGAGCTATAAGCACTAGAAGACTCCATAGCCTCAAGAACTTCTTCAACGTTAGTATCAAGGCGCTGGGCGATCTCTTCAATTGAAGGGCTTCTTTGCAGCTCTTTAGTCAAATCATCAGTGA
>JABZHD010000240.1 GCA_015259045.1 Atopobium sp.
GTACGGTAGTGGTCAGATTATCAAAAGCTGTTTGCAAGTCTTTATGGACACCCTCAAGAGATAGTCTTGTGGCAATAGCATCATCAGCAAAAATAAACTTTTTAGCCGAGTTATCGTAGGTAATTCCATTGTTCTCTAGAGCTTGAGCAGATTCTTTTGCCTGCTCAATTCTTTGATTAAAGAGTGCATCCGCCTTGCTTGTATCGTACGAGGCGGTAGCGTGAGGGCTTAGGGACCTGCTGCGAGTAATCTCCAGTGGCCACATCCAAGGATTCTGCTGGCTAATAGCATCGTGAGCATATCCAGCTGCGTCGTACGTCAAATCAATGTCAGATGCCTTGATGGTTAAATCTACGCCGTTTCCAGAGACTTGGACGGAATAGTTTGAGGCTTCATTTGCTCTAGAAGCCTGCAAATCTGAAGCTGGTTTTAAGGAGTAGTCCTTACCATAAATGCTGGTTTGAGGCATAAAGAAGAAGTTAAAGAAGATTGCTCCACTCACATATACAAGGGCGAGAATACCAACGAGCACAGCAGGTATTTTCCACCACTGATGTTTCTTGTGGTTAACAGGAACTTCTTCTTTTTCTCCAAGCTCAGCGCTATCAAGGGGAGCAATGACAGTTAAATCAGCTGCCTGTTCTTCTGGGGACTCTGTAGCTTGTGAAGAATCATTGAGCTGATTGGCTTTTACCTGCTCTTCATTGAGAGCAACGTACATATCAGTATCGCCAAGGCTTGGAACTGAATCTTTAAGGGAGGGTGTCTTCTCTGTAGCTTCCTCTGAAGAAAGAGGTTGTAGGTTAGCGGTATGAGAAGCAGAGCTTTTTGCAAAGTGCTTAGCCAAGGAGCACTCCTTATAAAAACGAAGTTACATAGCAAAAATCAGTGTGTTTTGACAAACAGACTTTCTGCAAATGAGTCAAAGACACATTCATTTAGTGTAGTGCATATTCACCACATATTTTATGGAACTTACGTGGAATTATTTTCTATAGGAGATGAACAAAACTGGAGTAATATATACGACATTTAGAAATAATTATTTTTCAATTGCAGGGGGAGTAATAGCGTATGTCACCAACTAGAGTCAATAGTACTACACAAAAAATTAGATGCGTTTGTACTGCTCTTGCTGTTCTTCTTTTATGCACTTCAGCTTTTCCTAAAATTGCTGTTGCTACCACATCAACAAGCCAATCGGATTCTCATTCCGCTAATCAGTTGTTACTGCATACTGATGTCAAGTCGTATGAGCTTCTTCCTTCTGATTTTGCTTCGCTTGTAGGCAATGATTCAACATCGTTTGATACTCTTGAGC
>JABZHD010000241.1 GCA_015259045.1 Atopobium sp.
TAACACGCTGCAGAATCATAATCACCTGCATATGAACTGCCTCCTATTTCTCGTGTCCAAGAAATGGGAGGCAGTTCACAGCGCACGTAAAGGACAACTATCCCAGCAATGAAAGCACTTCTCGCTTGGCAGCCAAAAACGCTGCGCTCAAGTCAAACGATGTCAGGTCAGTAGCTTGAGCAGAACCTGCCTCCACTGTATCGGCGCAGCCTTGTGGCTCAACAACACCCACGATCTTGGTTACCACGCCCTGCGCGGGACTGCCCGCCATTACGTAAATGCGCGAAGCCATGGCAACCGCCTCATCAACATCGTGCGTGATTACCAACACCGAGAGACCAAACTCTTTTACAGAAGACATGAGCCACGCACGCATTTCTCGCCGAGTGAGGGCATCAAGTGCCGAGAAGGGCTCGTCCAGCAGCATAATGTCTGAGCCAATGAGTGCCGTGCGCAGGAACGCAACGCGCTGTCTCATGCCGCCTGAGAGCTCGTGAGGCCAGCTTTGTGCCACGCGCTCAAGTCCACCGCGTTCCAGCATTTCCTGGGCCCGTGCGCGTGCCTCAGAGCGTGAGACGCCCTTCAGCTCAAGCGGAAGCGCTACGTTGTCGATGATACGCTTGCTTGGGATGAGCAAATCCTTCTGGAGCATGTAGCCAATGTGTCCCGGATGTCCTGTGACGTCGGAGCCATGCAGCAGCACCTTGCCCTCTTGCGGCTGCAAAAGTCCTGCAAGAGCGTGGAGTAGCGTAGTCTTACCGCAACCTGAGCGACCAACCAGGCAGGTGATTGTACCCGTCTGCAGCTCGATTGAGATGTCCTTGGCAACTACCTGGCCATTTCCCCAGACCAGCGTAAGGTTGCGTGCTTCAAGCGCCGGAGCATTCTGTTGCGGCTCGGATGCGGCTGCAGCTCCAAGGTTCTTCTCGCCAGGAGCTTCTACTGCTGCACCTTCTGTTATGTCAGTAGTTTGCTTATCCAAGGTACTCACTAGTAAATCCTGCGGATGGATCAATCTTATTCTCAAGCAGCTGCTGGTTATTGAGCCAGGTATAGAAACGCTGCCAGCGGGCAGAATCAATGACGCCCCACTTCTCAGCGTCGTCAATGTACTTGGCAGCCAAGAACTTCTGAGATGCTTTGACCAGGTCAGCGTCAAGTTCTGGAACGGCCTTGAGTAGAATCTCTGCTGCCTCGTCTGGGTTAGAGACGCAGAACTCATAACCTTTTCTGGTAGCGCTTAAGAAGGCCTTAACAGCATCTGGATTCTCTTTCGCAAAACCATCGTTTACCGCAATAACTGGTGTGTAAA
>JABZHD010000242.1 GCA_015259045.1 Atopobium sp.
CCAAAGCCATCGAAACAACAGTAGCCAGGGCAACTACGGCAAACCCTTTAAGAATCAGACCCACAAACTGTTTGTCTTGCTGATTATTCCAATATTCGGCCATCTGAGTGAGCAGTGGCTTAAAGACAAAGTTACTTAAAAGATTGATAACCATGGCTGGCATGGCCAAAGCCGTAAAGAACGTAAGAAGTTCCTGATTACTCAGACCGCCCAACGCATAACGAGGTGCACCAACAACATACGTCAGCAAAAATGAACCAGCAAACAACGGAGCGGTAGTAACCAGCAGTTTTGCAATTTGCTTACCGTCAAATGTAGGCTTAAGCGTTGCCATCCTCTTAGTAGGAGGAATGACAAGCACAATCATAACTATCAGCGATGCAACAAAAGAAAGAGCTGCGCCAATAAGCAAATTCTTTGTAAGAAGCACACCCGCCGCAAAGCCAACAACCGTCGCAAGCACACGATAAAAGAACGCTCTGCCAGCAATATCTAAGCGACCATGTTGTTGGAACATGCCGTGGAAAACATCTTCTACAACGTCAAATAAACGAAGCGATGCAATAAGGGCATACAGCAACCCCTCATAGCTCAATCCCTGGGACTGCAGGGTAAAGATAATGATTCCCGCAATCATCAAACCAGTTGTAATAATTCGTGCCGCAAGATACACGCCAAACGAGAATACTTCTTCTGTATCGGTAACCTGGTATGTTCTAATTTCAAAGTGACCAATGACCATAAGCTGCTGAGCCACAGCATACGCAAGCGAGAAAACACCACCGGCAGCAGCTCCCATGGTACGTGTGACCACCATCAACATAAGCACTGTTGAGGCAGCGTTCATTAAAGAACCAAGTGTATTCCAGAAGTAGTTTTTCTTAAGCTGTTCCGCAGAAGTATCAATAGTCATAGTTAGCTTTTCTGGCCAAAATCTTCAAATGCCTGACGACTTCCCTTGGTAACATCCACATCTTTCCACTTACCAAAATCAAGCGCGCCAGGATGGTGATTCTTTCTATCCTTTTCTGGAGGAAGCTGCATGTAATCACCATATCCCCTGGTAAGAAGCTTGTCGTATTCCTTAGGAAGCGTAGTAGTAATGTCCTCAAAAGGAAAACGAACCATAGGAAATACATCCTCTTTATCCATAGACCAGTTCTCTGGATCAGGTTCAACAAAACTGGCGTAATGATTGGTATTCTCGCCCTCCGCAGTACGAGCTGCCTCATCCCACTTACGTTGAATCAGCGCGGATGAAACCCTAAAGAGCTTCAAGGTGTGGTGAATGACAAAACATCCCGCAAGG